>JALSNL010000234.1 GCA_026987055.1 Melioribacteraceae bacterium
AAGATGAAAACGTTGATATGATTGGCTTAAGCGGACTTATTACTCCATCGCTTGAAGAGATGGTGCATGTTGCCGCTGAAATGAAAAGAGAAAATATGAGTATTCCTTTACTTATCGGAGGAGCTACAACTTCGCAAGTACACACGGCTGTAAAAATTGCCGAACATTATGATGGCGGGGTTGTGCATGTTCATGATGCTTCCAAAGCAGTAACAGTTGCCGGACAATTACTTAGCAAAGAGACGCAAAAAGGTTTTCTTCAAAATATTTCCGAGCAATATAATTTGCTTAAAGAAAACCATGCAAAAAAAACATCCCAAAAGAAAAATATATCTTTGGAAGAAGCACGCAAGAACAAATTAAAAATCAATTGGAACGAAATTGAAATTCACAAGCCGAATTTACTTGGCGTAAAAGTTTTAAAAAATTATTCGCTTAATAAAATTAAGAGCTATATAGATTGGACACCTTTTTTTATAGCTTGGGAATTTAAAGGGAAATATCCTAAAATTTTTGAAGATAAAACTATTGGGAAAGAAGCAAAAAAACTTTTTAATGATGCCGAGAAATTACTTGATAAAATTATTTCGGAAAAACTTTTAAAAGCAAATGCCGTAGTTGGCATTTTCCCGGCTAATTCAACCCAAGACGATATTGAAATTTATACTGATGAAAATAGAAAGGAAGTTTTTGCAACACTGCATACATTAAGGCAGCAATCAAGCAAAGGAAATAAATTCTTCAACCTTGCACTTTCCGATTTTATTGCACCAAAGGAAACCGGAATAAAAGATTATATAGGAGCATTTGCAGTAACAACCGGAATTGGTGTTGATGAACTTGTTGAAAAGTTTGAAAAAGAACACGACGATTACAACGCAATAATGGTTAAAGCTCTTGCCGATAGACTTGCCGAAGCTTTTGCCGAATTATTACATAAAAAATTACGAACGGATTTCTGGGGTTATTCTAAAGATGAAAATTTACCGAATGAGGATTTGATAAAAGAAAAATATGTTGGAATAAGACCTGCTCCCGGTTATCCAGCTCAACCGGACCATACGGAAAAGAAAACTTTGTTTAGTATTCTTGATGTTGAAAACAATACCGGAATTACTTTAACCGATAGCTATGCAATGTTTCCAACCGCATCTGTAAGCGGATTTTATTTTGCTAATCCTTATGCCAAATATTTTAACGTTGGTAAAATTAGTATAGATCAAGTTGAAGATTATGCAAAGCGAAAAAAGATGAAAGTAGAAGATATTGAAAAATGGTTAGCTCCGGTTTTGGGTTACAGATAAATACAAAAAAATTCTTTTTGAATAATAGAAAAATTAAGCTTCGCCATCTTTTTCAAATTTACTGAAAGTAAAAACTATTTAAGACTTTTATTTTCATTATTTATATTTACCTGAGTTAACATTTGTATTTTTGTATAAGTATTTTTATTCCTTTAAGTACTGTAAAGCAAGACAAGTAATATCATCCGATTGTTCAACACCATTTGAAAATATTTCCACATTAGATATGACTTTATCAACTAATTCTATAGTATTATTTGAATAATTATCTGAAAGTAAAACTACTAACCTGCTTTCATGATACTCTTCTTCATTTTGATTGAATGCTTCGGTAATACCATCAGTATAAAAGAATAGACTTTCCCCTGGTTTTAAAGTAATAACTTTTGATTCATACATAACATCTTTAATCGCACCTAATAAAAGTCCCCCAACATTTTCTAATTGTTTAACTTCTCCATTATTATAAATCAAAAATGGTAAATTATGTCCCCCGTTAGAATACTCGAAAGAACCGGTTCTAGTATCTAAAATCCCATAAAATACAGTTACAAACATATTATCCGGACTCTCTTCCGTTAAAATATTGTTAACCTCTTCTAAGATAGAATCAGTTGGAATTCCTTTATAAGCTGTTGCCTTTAACAATGTTTTAGAAACTGCCATTAGAAGTGCAGCAGCAATTCCTTTTCCGGAAACATCCCCGATTACTACAGCCAATCTATATTTATCTAGCATAAAAAAATCATACAAATCACCACCAACTTCTTTAGCAGTTATCATTTTTGCATGTATATCAAAGTCTTTTCTCTCTGGAAATGCCGGAAAAGTTTTTGGTAAAATTGAGGTTTGTATTGCATTGGCAATATTCAGTTCTTGACGTATCGCTACTAGTTTATCGTGTGATGATAATACTTGCTTGTAATGTTCAATTTCTTTTAATGATTTATCAATAGTAATTTCTAAATCCTTAAGATTGATCGGTTTTGTAATAAAGTCATATGCTCCTCTATTCATAGCCGTTCTTATGTTTTCCATATCTCCATAGGCTGATATAATAACAGATTTTAACAAGCGATTATCCAGAGCATTTAACTCTGATAATAATGTAAGACCGTCCATCACCGGCATATTAATATCGGTAAGAATCAGATTAATTGATAAATTTTTCATAATTATTTCTAAAGCATCAGCACCATTTTGTGCAAATAAAAAAGAATACCGGTTATTCTTTATTTGCTTCCTAAATTTTTGCAAAATAAGTTGTTCTAAATCAGGCTCATCATCTACAACAAGAATAAGCGACGTTATATTTTCTATTTTCATTTATGCAGACTCCAGTTGATTCAATTTTGATTTTAACAAAGCAAATTGAAGGGGTTTGGTAAAATAATCCTCGGCTCCATTTTGTTTGGCAATTTTTATATTTTGTTCATCACCATAAGCGGTAATCATTATAACCTTTAAGTATGGATAAAGTATTTTAATTTCCTTTAGCAATTCGGTACCTGACATTTCAGGCATGTTTATATCTGTCAAAACACAAAAATCTTTCCGGTCTTCAATTGTTTCTAATAAATTCAATGCTGAAGCTCCATTTAGTGCAAATCGCATTTGTACTTTACCGGATTTTATTTCTTTTCTAAATTTTTGCTGAAATAAAAATTGCACATCCTTTTCATCATCAACGATTAACAGTTTCATAATTTTATTCCTTGTAAAATTTTTCTAATAACTTCAAAATCTTAAATGATTTACTATATTTATAACTTTTAGTTATGATAACAATTCATTGCTTTTAGATATATGTTTTTATATTACTTTTTTGGCAACGTTATTATAAATTCCGTAAACTTGCCTTCTACTGTCTTGAAATTCAATTCCCCTTTATGAACTTTCGTAATTATATCATAACTAAGT
>JALSNL010000235.1 GCA_026987055.1 Melioribacteraceae bacterium
TAACAAAGTAAACGGAATACCCGAATAATAAACCCAAGTGGCACTTGCTTTCCACCCTTTATAAATATTTAATTCCAATATTGCTTTAAGAGAATTACGAATATCATAACGTGGGGTAAATGCTTGCTCCAAAACTTTTTTATTAACATAACCATGCGAAAAAGAAGTTGAGAAAGTAAAAAGAGGATGTTTATAATTTAACAAAAAATCAACTCCGTAAGCTTTGCTGCTGCCTTCAACAAAATCATTATCATCAATGAATACTTTCCTTTCGTTTAGTACGGGTAAGTTAATCATCGTTTTATAGTAACCTTCAATATTAAGTGATAAACTTCCCGAATAATTCCATTCGAATCCGCTTATGTAATGAATAGCTTGAGCAGGTTTTAAGTATGCCGGATTAACAATCCAAGGTTCAAAATAATTTATTACAACATCTTCATCCGTGAAGGTTGTAATCTCTTGCTGATAAATACCCCAAGCAGCTTTATATGCCAATGTAGGTAAAATATTATATGATAAACTTAATCGCGGTTCTAAATATCTATTCTGTCCGCCATAAGAAAGTCCAACCATATTTACACGGGTTCCAACATCCAAAGCAAAATTATCTAATCTTAAGAATTTATATTTTGCATATAAACTTAATGTTGCATTAACACCTTCACCAATATGTCCGATATTACGTTCTTGCCCTAAACCGTTTGTTAAAAATAAATCCGTAGTTATTTCCTTTACAATAAAACCAACGCCCAACTCGTCTTTGTTATCGTACACATACGATAAATCAAATTTTCCCGTATAATCCACTACGGTATTTTTTATTGGTTTTTCATTACTTGCCCTAGGTATAAGTTTGCCGTTAAAATTACTAACGGAAAAATTTACCGTGTAAAACAAAGGTGTATCTATAAATTGGAACCAGCTTAAACCAATAACATTGTTAGACCATTTAGCGTTTGGCAATAAAGGATTGCTGTTAATTATATCGTCTCCGCTAAAAAAGGCTTCCAGACTGAACTTTCCGTTTTCAATAATTTTTTTATTAGCATAGTTTACTTTAAAAAATAAATCGTAAAACTTTATTGGGAAATTATCTTCTTGCAAAAAACTATTAAGAATTTTATTCGAAAAACTTTTTCTGCCGGAAACTATATACGAACCACCTTTGAAAGGACCTTGCAAAGAAGTTTTAACTGACATTAAACTGCTTGAAACCGAAGCTTTAAACTTATTTTTATTTCCGTCTTTAGTAATTAATCTAATAACCGAAGAAAGTCTGCCGGAAAATTTAGGACCAAATCCACCGAGATGTAATTCCATATTTTTTACTACTTCGGGATTGATAGAACCAAAAAGCCCTAATGCATGAAACGGATTATAAATTGGCATATCGTCCAGTAAAAATAAATTCTCGTTTGTAGCGCCGCCCCTTACATGAAAACTAGCTGAGATATCGTTAGAAACTTGAATACCGGGCAAATATTGCAACGATCTGAAAACATCGGCTTCTACACCTTTGGGTAAATTAACTATTTTTTTTGCGGATAGCTTTTGTAACCCAATACTTGTAACATTCTCCCCATAAATAATAGCGGCATTTTTTTCAATAGTTGCCATTTCATATTCAAGAGGAAGTAAAGCAATATCAATATCTGTAATTTTATTTTTTATTATTCTGAAAAAAATAATTTTCTTTTTGTAACCAACGTAAGAAACTTCCGCTAAATAATCATTGCCAGGCGGCAGAGAGGAAATTATAAAATACCCTTTAGAATCGGTTGATGAGCCTACACCTAAATTCTTAATATAAATATTAGCAAAAGCAAGTGCTTCACCTGATGAAGAATCGCTAACAAATCCTCTTAACTTTCCGGTTCCTTGTGGAAATATTGTTGTACAAAACAAGAGAATTAGGAAAAATGAAAAAGATATTTTTTTTAATATTCTTTTATTCTCAATCATATTTGTAATTTAATAAATATTTATATTCTTTTTCTTCACCGATGGTGCAAAAATTTCACTCTTATTTTTATATCCAATAACAAATTGTTTTAGTACATAAAAGCTTTAAATAAAAAAAGTCCGGTTAAAACCGGACCTTTTCAGAATTCTTCTATTTTTTTATTTAACGGATAATAATTCCAAAGTAAAAATTAAAGCTTGATTAGGACCAATAACCGGCGGGCTTCCTCTTTCGCCGTAAGCTAAATCTGCAGGAATATAAACTTCCCATTTATCACCTTCGTGCATAAGTTGTAAAACTTCCGTCCACCCTTTTATTACTCCGGTTACCTTTGTAGTAAAAGGTGTTCCTCTTTTGAAGGAACTATCAAACTCAGTTCCGTCTAAAAGTTTACCGGAATAGTTAGTAACAACAGTGCTACTTAGCTTAGGTGATTTACCTTTCCCGCTTTTTAATACTTTATATTGCAATCCGCTTTCTAAAGTAACTACACCTTTTTTAGTTTTATTTTCTTTGAAAAAAGCATCTGCTTCTGCTTTATTCTTTTCAGCGGCAACTTTATTTTTTTCTTGAACTTTTTTTGCCATACTTTTTTGGAAGTTTACCATAACATTTCTCATTTCACCATCGGTTAAATAAGAAGTATCGGCAAGAGCATCAACAATACCTTGTTTTAAAACTTCCGCACTAATATCTATGCTTTGTTTTTTAAAATTCTTCCCAATATCTATTCCAATTGAATAACTAACTGAATCTGTTTGAGATTCTATTTTAGCTCTTTTGCCGCTATTGGTTTGACTGCAACCTGTAATTGCAACAAAAAGAAGAATTATTGTTATTAAGATTTTTTTCATAAGTATTCCTTAAGTTTGATAGTTATTATTTATTAATTAGTTAATAACAAATTTAGGATAAAATATTCTAAATGAAAACCAAACAATGAATATTTTTAATAATTAAAATGATAAAATTTCATATAAAAGAAACAATAAAATTAGCAATTCCCGTTTCCATCGGACAACTTGGGCATATTATGCTGGGTGTTGTTGATAGTTTTATGGTGGGCAAACTTGGTGCAGCTCCTTTAGCTGCGGCTTCTTTAGCCAATGGTTTATTTTTTCTTATCCTAGTAATAGGAATTGGATTAAGTATGGCAATTACCGCTTTAGTTGCAATTGCCAAAGGTGAAAATGACTATGAGAAATGCGGCGTAATTGTTAGGCAAGCGTTACTTATAAATACAGTATTCA
>JALSNL010000236.1 GCA_026987055.1 Melioribacteraceae bacterium
AATCTCAAAATACTTTTTATCAATTCTTAATTATTTGTTAATTGAGATTATTTTTACATTTTTTTAGAAAATCCTGTACCCCGAGAATAATTTTTTCTGCTATACGATTCTTAAACCTATTGCTCATTAGTTTTATTTCATCCTCAGGGTTAGACATAAAAGCAGTCTCTACAAGAACATTTGGAATTTCGGTCGGAGAATTTAATGTAAAGTTAAAACTTCCAACATTGCCAAAGGGTTCTAATTTTAAGTTTAACATTCTTTTATAAATTGCTAACGATAACGGTCTGTAGCAAATATGTTTATAGAATGTTGCGGTTCCTTTAGCTTTAATTGGGTCGGATGCCAGCCCGATTGAGTTTGCATGAATACTTATCAGAATATCCGCATTCATTTTTTTTATTTTTATTAATCTATCAACCGATTTACTTTCAACATCTTTGTCTCGTGTAAGAATAACTTTGGACCCTTTCCTCTTAAGTTGTCTTGCTAATCTTTTAACAATATCCAATGTTACATCTTTTTCAAGCAAACCTGTAGAACCAAGTGCACCTTTATTGTTTCCGCCATGTCCGGCATCTAAAATAAATGTCAAATTCGAAATTCTTAATTTTCTTGGTTGCTTCTTTACTCTAATTTGTAATGCTTTGTTTTTATATGAAATATCATAACCCCAAATTTGTTTGTGCGTTGGTTCTATAATAATTCTAAATAAATCCTTCCCCACTTGCTTATAGTATAAGTTTTTAATTTCTTTTGCTGATATATGTTGAGTAATCCAATTTGTATTTGATGTGGCTCCATAAATATCCACAATTATTCTGGTTGGATTGATTTCTTGTCTGGTTGAGTAAGGTAGTTTTTCATTTAAGTTTATAATAATTTTATCATATTTTTTCCCACCATAAACAGCCCAGGAATCTGTTAGAGATTTTGGAAGAAGTGTTCCGTAAGGTAAAAGTTTCACTTGTTCTTTGGGAATCCAAGCTTCCATATTATCGGTTAATTTTACTCTGTACTGATTTCCTACCATTCCATTAATAATTAGCTTTATCCCTTTTTCTAAAAAGCTTAACTTGGCTCCACCAAGTCTATTCGTTCCCAATCCATAATTTAAAAATGATCTTTCCGAAATAACAACTCCAACTCTGGGTAATTTGTTTGGAATTAGCGAAACTTTAACTTTAGAATTTTTGGTAAATTTTTCACCATTACGCTCCAATTCAAATTTTATAAATTTTTCTTCAAATTTATCACTTTGCTTAACTTTATAAATTCCGGTATAAATACCTTCAACTCCATTGGTTTCCGTAGTAGGCAATTCGGTCATCTTAAAATTATCCATAAACGTTGCTTTACATCCCGGTGTTCCTTTTATTTGAACTTCCAAAATATCACCGTTATTTAACCATATATTTTTATTCGGCAGCATTAAAGTATCTTCAATAAAAACTTTTTCAGTTGATGTTGTTTTTAGCTTTGTATCCTTTCTGGTAATAAAAAATTTTTTATAAATACTTCTATTGCTTCTGTATGTTGAACGAACAATAAATTCGTTAACACCAATTTTTAAATTCATCAAACCGGCAAAGGCTCCGGATTTATATACTTTAAACTTTTTACCGTTAATTGTAACTTTACTTCCCGGCAGAGTGTTTCCGGCAATTCTGTATCTTGATAAGCTAGTTTCCGTATTGGTTTCTTCTGGAACAACTATTGAGATGTAATTTTTCTTATAATGTTTTTTTTGAGCAGTAAGATTCAGCGTAAAAAAAAACACTACAAATAGGAATAAATATTTTGTTGTTTTGTCCAATGTATTACCTTTTGTGATAAATAAAAATTGTAACTTACGGATAGAAATATAATTTTATTAATTATTAAAAACTAAATCTAAAATTATTTTGCTGAAAAATAATTTGTAAATAAGAAAGAGTATAAATGAACAAAACATTAAAAGAGTTTCTGGGAAGTATTGACCGGAATAAAATACTAACTTTTGAAAAATTTAATAATCTCTCTTTACAAAAAATTCAAGAGTCGGAGAATGTTAACTTAACGGAAAATGAAGCAATGTTATTAAGTTACACTAAAATTAATATTCAACGCACTTCTAGAATCTTAAAAACATTTAAACCAACCGGTACTTTGGAAAAAATTATTTCACAAATAAATTCTCCTCAAACTTGGTTTGCAATTACGGAAGACTGGTGTGGAGACTCAGCTCAAAATTTACCTTATTTTTCAAAGTATGCAGAATTAAATCCGAACATTGATTTCAACATTATTTTACGCGATAAGAATTTGGATTTGGTTGATAATTATTTTACCGAAGGAAACCCTAGAAGTATTCCCAAAGTTGTTGGTTTTAATTCCAAAGGAGAAGAAATTTTTGTTTGGGGTGCAAGACCAAAAGTTGCACAGGAATTGGTAACACAATTAAAGAATGACGGTTTTTCCAAAGAAGAGTTCAACAAAAAATTACATTTATGGTATGCTAAAAATAAAGGTAAAGAATTAGAAAAAGAGTTAATTTCGTTACTGTCTAAATAAAAATATGCTATTTTGTTTTAAATGGAACTTTTATCTTTACAATAGATTCAACATTTTTACCATTTTTTTTTGCCGGAATAAATTGTGTTCTTAGAACTTGCAATTGAGCTTCAATATCACAGCCGTAACCAATTTTCCTAATAACTTTAGCCGAAATTACAAAACCAAGCTCATCGATTTTTGCTTCAACCACCACGCTATCATTTATGTCTTTTCGTTTTGCTTGCGGTGGAATTCTTATCTTTTTTAGAAAATCTGCAATTCCATCTTTGAACTTCGGACATTCTTCTTCTTCACAAATAATTATTTTTTCCGGTTTTACAGGTTTCTTTTTAGTACTTATTTTTTTTGAAAGAATCGGTTTCGCTGTTTTTTTATTTAATCTGAAATTTATTTTAAATGTAACTTCCGAATCTACATTTTTGCCATTTTGCTGACCCGGAATAAATTTTGTTTTCTTAACAGCTTTAATTGCGGCTTCATCAAAGCCTAAACCTATTTTTTGAATTACATCAACACTCTTAACAATTCCTTTCTTATTAACTTTTGCAGTAACCACCACAAATCCTTCAATCCCTTTTTCTTTGGCTAAAGGAGGATAAATTATTTTTTTTTCAATTCCTTTTATGCCGTCAATCGGTTCGGGACAAACATCCAAGTT
>JALSNL010000237.1 GCA_026987055.1 Melioribacteraceae bacterium
ATGCTTCAATTTCCGGAAGTAATGATTCTATATATTCAAAAAGCTCGTCATTAAAAAAGTAGGTTACATTTGCACTAAAGAAAATTATTCCAGAATTTTTTATTGTCCGGTAAGGCATTCTCATATTGGATTTAACTCCCCACTTCAAGGCAATTTGTGAAGATATGGAATGTTTTCTTTCCGCAAGGTGTTCTTCCATATCTTTTATAGTATCGCCTTTACCGGTTTCCAGTAGTTTACCTAACGATGTTGCCTCGACCGGCATAATTAAAAACTCGTCTATAAAAACTTTTTCAAGCTCTTTACTTTTTACCAAAGGCAGAGGAACTATTTTATTATCAACAATGTGTGTAATTCCAATTCTAAATATTTTACCTTTATGTTCAACTTCATTTCTATTATTAATTATTTTAGCAACTTCGTTTAAGTGACTTATTAACGAATCAACATAATCACGAACATTCTCTACTTTTTTCTGATTTGCATTCCATTTTTCTTTGGATGAAATTAATTTTTTATCGTTTAATAAATATTTCAGTTTTCCAAACATATTGCCTCCAGATATTTTTTGGAGTTAATTTTATTTAATGTTTTATATTTTTACTATTTGCAATGCCGTCAACAATAAAAGTTTTAACATAATCGGGAATATTTATTGCATCTTTGAATATTGTATTTTCAAAACCTGCTTCAAAAAATCGTGCATCTTTTAAATCGGCACCTGTAAAATCCGTATTTTTTAAATGTGCACCTTGTAAATTTGCATGATAGAATCTTGAATATCTAAATTTAGCACCTTCCAAACCTCCGCCGGTAAAATCTACATAACTAAAATCGCAGCTATCTAAAATTGAATTTTTAAGAACAGCTCTAAAAAGTTTTGCTTTAATTGCAATGCTTCCGGTAAAATCGGAACGCAAATATTCGGCATCTTTCATTAAAGCACCGGTAAAATTACAATGTACCAATTTTGCATCGTGTCCTTCCATACCGAACATATTTGTTCCTCTAAAATCACAATTTGTTAAATCGGCATTATTAACGTGAACATGAAACATTTTTGCTTGACTAAAATTAGAGTTAGCCAAATAGGAATTGTTAAATTTTGTCCAACGAATATCTGCCACACGGAAATCCGAATTTGAGAAATCACTATCATTACATTTTGCGGAACGGAAAACAGCGCCTCTAAAATCTCCGTTAACTACCGAAACATTATGCCAATAAACGTTATCAAGCAAAGCATTTCTAAAATCATCTCCATCTTGCGGAACCGCTATTATTCCTTTATATCTTGCTTGTCCATTCTTTAATAAACTCGGTTCATTAATAATTTCCTCTCTTTTTTCATCCGAAAGAAAGTTTGCAAGTTTAAAAATATTTGTTGTATCCGGTGGTGTTGAAAAATGTGCAAGTGTTTCCGTACCTTTTAATTTATCACACGAGTTAAAGGTAAAAGTTGCAAGAATAAAAATAAAAAGTATAATTATTTTTTTATTATAAAATATGTGTGAAAATTTATAATTCATATAACATCATTCCTGTTAAAATATCTATTGCCGAAATAAGCTAATAACACACCAAGCGTTACAGGATAAACCACTGAAAAAATAACAAAGATTGTCCGGGATACGGTATCTAAAATATAATAAGATGCCGGTC
The DNA here is from genome assembly GCA_026987055.1 of Melioribacteraceae bacterium. Classification (GTDB taxonomy): domain Bacteria; phylum Bacteroidota; class Ignavibacteria; order Ignavibacteriales; family Melioribacteraceae; genus JALSNL01. The sequence continues at coordinate 1,663 of JALSNL010000237.1, forward strand.
CCATTACCGTAAGTTCCGGATCGAATAAAGCAAGCGCTCCGGTTCTAAAAACTTGTAAAGGATTTATCATTCCAACACCAATTATTAAACCCGGGTCCATACGTGATCTTAGCATTATACCCATAAGTAGTAAATCTAAAAATGCAACGGCTACCAACCAAATAATAAAAGCAATACTAATGGCAATTTCCTGCGAGCGGGAAAGTGTTGAAATAAACATACTAAGTCCGAGGAAACAAATTACCATAGCTGCCAATTGCAAACTATAGATAAAAAATAAATTCCACGGAACATCAATGTTGGTTATAACCGCCCAAATTGTTGCGCCGAATAAAGCAAGGAAAACCGGAACAAAAATTATAAAAAAACGTCCTACCAACTTGCCCCAGAAATAACCGGAAAGTGAAATAGGTAACGAGAGCATATATTCCATCACATTCGATTCCCTATCGCCTACAACCGAACGGACTGTTGAGATAAGAACAAATATCGGAAGTACTGCCATACTTACTTGCATAAACGTTACCATCAATCTGCTAAGACCAACAAACCCTATTATTTGGGATTCCGTAATACCAAGAGCAAACATTACGGCAACAAATCCGCCGAAGACCAAACTGTAACCCCAAAACCATTTTGAACGGATATTTTGTTTTATATCTAAAATTGCAATATGCATAAAACCGTTTTTCATATTATTCCTTTTCTTTCAAACTATCTTTTTTTTCTTTCAATAAATTGTACTCCTCCAAATATTTTTCTCTGGAAGTTTTACCTTGGGAAATACGTTTTACAACCTCGGTAAAAGTATAAAGTGAATCTCCTTTATTTTCCGGAACAGCCACATAACCGTATCCCATTGGTGTTTCTTCCTTGCCGTAATAATAGTAGGCTTTTCTTGCATTCAACCATTCACCGGTTTTGCCGTTACCAATATATATTTTAGCCGAATCTCCACCCCAAGTTTTCCATTTATCCGTTTGCATTAGTTCTACAAGGCAACCTATATCATCAAACCAATAAACTTCTCCGAATTTATTAATTGCCTGAGCGGAATATCTTTGGTCCGTTAATCCCATTTTACAAACGGCACAAACGTCTCTATCAAAATTTATTTTTCTCGGTGAATAATCTACTTTTGAATTACATGCAATAGAAATAAAAACCAACATGATTAATAATCTTTTCATTTCTTAATTTTCCTTCTTCTTCATTTTTATATCTAAAATAATTCCGGAAAATCTTGAAATAATATTCATAAATTTCACATTGTCACTTTCATTTATATCCGATTGCCAAATTAAATCGCCGTTTTTCTTTACAAAATTCCAATCGTTTAGAATTTTGTTTAGGTCTTCATTAATTTCTTTCAGAATAATTTCGTAATTAAAAATATTCTCGGCATTTGCAGATACAATCAGATGATCGTCCAAAGTGATTTTTCCCAAATCCATTTCCACAACACGTGTTACCAATGTGGAAATTTCGTTCATTCTGTGACTGCTTAAAATCATTAACGAATCTTTGCTAACATCATTTA
>JALSNL010000238.1 GCA_026987055.1 Melioribacteraceae bacterium
TTTTGCACAGGCAAGTATTAAAGATACGGCGGTTTCGGCTGTTGCTTCGGTAAGTACATCGGGTGTGTTGGTTACAATAATTCCCTTTTGGTTTGCGTAAGCTACATCTATATTATTGTAACCGACTGCAAAATTTGCAATTATTTTACATTTGGGTAACCGGTCAATTACATCTTTATCAAATTTTTCGGTAAGCAAAGAAATTATAGCATCGGCATCCTTTGCTTTGTTAAGAAGTTCTTCCTTTGTAATCGGTCTGTTTTTATTAAATACCGAAACTTTAAAGCCTTCTTTTTCAAGAAGCTCTTTTGCAATCGGTTGAATTTTACGGGTTATGAAGATTTTCATAAAAATACTCTCTATAAAAGTTTGATTAAGTTATTAACTATTTTACCCAAACAACAACTTAACAATAAACACAGCACCAAGTATTCCGGCTACGTCCGCCAAAAGTCCGGCTGTTAGTGCATATCTTGTTTTTCTAATATTAACCGCACCGAAATAAACGGCAAGTACATAAAAAGTTGTTTCGGTACTTCCGAAAAATGTGGAAACCAAAATTCCTATAAACGAATCCGGTCCGTGTGTTGCAATAATTTCCGCCATAATTCCGAGAGAACCGCTGCCGGAAAGCGGACGCATAATTGCCATCGGTAAAGCTTCCGCCGGCATTCCTATTAAATTTGTAAACGGAGTTAATGCATAAATTAAAATATCCATTCCACCACCGGCTCTGAAAATTCCTATTGCAACAAGCATTGCTACAAGGTATGGAATAATTCTTACGGCTACATCAAATCCTTCTTTTGCTCCTTCAACAAACACTTCGTAAATTTTTACTTTTTTAATTGCTCCGTAACCTATAAAAATAAATATCAGCATCGGTATTGCAAGTGTGGAAATTACTTGTATTATACTTTTGAAAAGTTCTGGATTAATAAATTTAGTTAATCCGCTTGCAACACCGCTAAATAATAAAACCAAAACAAGAACGATAATACTTGAAAAAATTATAAGTCCTTTTTTGCTTTCTTGTAGAAATTGAGCAAAGCCAATTCTAAAAGGATTCTTTTCAAAAATCTTTACTGTAGTTATTCCAACAATTGTAGCACACAAAGCGCCGAATATTGAAGTACCGATTATTATTGCCGGATCGCTGCTTCCGGCTGCCGCACGTATTGCAATTGCCGTAACGGGAATTAAAGTCAATCCCGCCGTGTTTACCGCAAGGAACATTATCATTGCATTTGTTGCGGTTCCTTTTTCCGGATTAAGTTTGTCCAATTCTTCCATTGCTTTAAGTCCGAACGGTGTTGCGGCGTTGCCAAGACCAAGCATATTAGCTGCCATATTCATTATCATTGCGCCCATTGCGGGATGATCTTGCGGGACATCGGGAAATAAAAATTTGGTAAGCGGCTTCATTGCATTCGCAATTATTTTTATTAGTCCGGCTTCTTCGGCAACCTTCATTACACCTAACCACAATGCCATAATTCCAATTAAACCGAGTGCAATGTTTACGGCAATTCCGGCATAATCCAAAGCTGAGTTTGTTACTTCTTTCATTTTGGCAAAGGCAATATCTTCCAGAATAATTTCGGCTTGGAATGTTTTTGCATCAATTTTATTTTTTAGTAATACACTTCCGGTAAGATCATCTTTTTTTCCGGTTATCTTTGCCATTTCTTTCCAAAATGCAGGAGTGTTTTTATCAACCTTAAAGTAAAGAAGATTTTTATTCTTTTTACTGTCAATTGTCAATGTTGCGGATTGTTCAATATCTTTGCTTTCATTTAAGTTATAAAAACTATTAAATGAATTCTTCTTCACTTTAAGTTTAACATCGTATTTTTGATCGGCTAAACTTTTAACGGAATCTTGAAAAATTATTTCAACTGCAAGCTCTTCTCCGTTTCTATATTTGTTTTCGGTTTTGTCAATAATATCGGTAGTTAAAGCAACACCTATGCCTAATAGTAATAATCCAAGCCAAACATAATTCAGCATTAAGAACTCCGGTTATTTTAAAAAGAATTTTTTGAATTAGTATATTAAGTTATAAATTCTTTTAATAAATGACATAAATTTTTGAATGATAATAAACCGGCAGTAAAAAGCTGATAGTGTTTCTTAACCCACCCTACTCCTTCCTTTTCAAAAAGGGAGGGAATTTTTAACTTCTCCCCTTTGATAAAGGAGAGGTTGGGCTTTACCCGCAAGTTGTTTGGCACGGTGGGGTTCGGTTTTTATATATTTCTGAGTTATTTAAATAATTATTTACGATTAATCGCCGTTGGATTACAAAATACTGATTGAATGCTTGATTGATTGACTGAATGAATGTTTACAAATTTCTATTAAAAAGAATATTAAAAAATTTTCCGAACATAGAACAAAGGACTTATAAATGATTTTAGCTTTGGTTCAATATGCTCCCGTTTGGGAAAACAAAGAGAAAAATATTATAAAAATAAATTCAATATTAAATAATATAAATTTTAACTTTGATGCAATAATATTCCCTGAAATGAGTTTAACCGGTTTTACAATGAATTCCCAAAAATATGCCGAAACAAATAATGATATTGGATTTACTTACTTTTCCAATCTTGCTAAAAAATTTAAGAAAGATGTTTTTGCCGGAATTATTGAAGACATTAACGGAACGTTTTATAATTCTTTGATTCATTTCAATACCAAAGGAAGTGTTGTAAAAACTTACAGAAAAATTCATCTTTTTACACTTGCCGGAGAAGATAAATATTACACGGAAGGAAATGAAATTGTTATTACACAAATAGGAAATATAAAAATCGGTTTAACCATTTGTTACGATTTACGTTTTCCGGAATTATATAGATTTTATGCAAAAGAAAAAGTTGATTTAATACTTAACATTGCAAATTGGCCTACCAAAAGAATTGAACATTGGAATGTTCTTCTTAAAGCAAGAGCAATAGAAAACCAGTGTTTTATTGTAGGTGTAAACAGAGTTGGTGTTGACGGAAAATCCAATAAGTACAATGGTTGCAGCAGTGTTTTTAATCCGCTGGGAAATGAAATTGTATCGGTTGAAGATGAAGAGAAAATTATTAAAGCTGAAATAAATTTAAGTGAAGTTGAAAAGGTTAGGAACAAATTTAAGTTTCTTGATGATATTAAGATGATATAAAAACTATTTTTTGAGTTCCCGTT
>JALSNL010000239.1 GCA_026987055.1 Melioribacteraceae bacterium
ATATCGTTTGGCTACAAGAGATGATAATCCTTTTGAGGTTATATAAAATTGTAAAACGGAAACTTCCGCCTATCCGGCATTTTTTTGATGGGATTTCTACATCATGAATTTTTAAAAAAATTATTAGAAAAACTTTAGAATGTACCGATTCGGAAGCGAGAGTAATGTCAATAAAGACAAAGTGTTATAAGTATATTTTCAAAAATATTTTCAGTTAAATTTTATATAATCTTGCAAATCGGGAGATTCGCTGCTACATTTTGAATTTTTGTTTCTAAAATGCTGTCTTTTTGTAACTTCAAATTTTTTCTATCTTTTAACTTTAAGAAGTCTTTGTCTATAAGCAACTAAAGAGAATGGCAGTTTTGCATAACGTAAGTTAATTATTTTTCCTTACATAAAAATTCTATTAAAAATCCAATTTTATTTATCAAATAATCCATATAATTTTATCACAGTCAATTTTTCATTTATTTATAGAGGACAACCAGACAAATGACAAAAGAATTACAAATTGCAAAAAAGCTAAACATAAAAGAAACACAAGTAAAAGAAGTACTCAATCTTTTTGAAGAAGAAGCTACAATTCCCTTTATAGCACGTTACCGTAAAGAAAGAACCGGCGGTTTGGACGAAGAACAATTGAGAGATATTGAAATAACATATAATTATCTGAAACTTTTGGAAGATAGAAAAGAAACCGTTCTAAAAAGTATTGAAGAGCAAGGCAAACTAACCGACGAACTTAAACAAAAAATATTGGATGCCGATAAACTTCAAGAAGTAGAAGATTTATACTTGCCTTACAAACCTAAAAGAAAAACACGCGGAACAATGGCAAAAGCAAAAGGTTTGGAACCGCTAGCGGATTTTATTGTAAGTAATCCTAATTTTTCCGGCAACTTTGATGAAATTTTAGAAAAATATATTGACCTTGAAAAAGGTGTTAAAAATAAAGATGAAGCACTTAAAGGAGCAAAAGATATAATTGCGGAAATGATAAGTGACAATGCCGAAGTAAGAAAAGAAGTAAGAGAATTTTTACAGTCATCTTCAAAAATTAAATCCGTAAAAATTACTAAAAAAGAAACCAACCCAAAATCCAAAAAAACCGATGTTTATGAAATTTACCATGATTTTGAAATTGATATAACACGAATAAAACCATATCAAACATTGGCAATAAACAGAGGTGAACGGGAAGGTTTTATAAAAGCCGGCTTTAGTTTTGATAAAGATTTTTTACTTGATAAAATTTATAAAACACATTTCAACTATCACAAAACAACTTTCCAAGAAATATTGGAAGAAGTTGTTACCGATTCTTTTAACAGATTAATTTATCCTTCGCTGGAAAGAGAAGTTAGAAATTACCTTACGGAACTTGCCGATGAACATGCCGTGGAAATTTTCAGTTCTAATTTGCGTCAATTATTATTACAACCGCCAATGATGAACAAAATAATTATGGGAATTGATCCCGGATTTGTTTCCGGTTCAAAGGTTGCCGTTATAGATAAAACCGGAAAGTATTTGGAAGGGGAAACAATTTATCCGCATCCGCCGCAAAAGAAAATGATTGCTGCAAAAAATACAATTCTTAACTTGGTAAAAAAATACAACGTTGATATAATTGCAATTGGTAACGGAACCGCAAGCAGAGAAACAGAACTTATGGTTTCCGAAATTATTAAAGATAATAACCTTAACTGCCATTATTTAATTGTTAACGAAGCCGGAGCTTCCGTTTATTCCGCTTCTCCAATTGCCAAACAAGAATTCCCAGATTTGGAAGCAAGTCAAAGAGGAAATATTTCCATTGCACGCAGAGTTTTAGATCCGCTTGCCGAACTTGTTAAAATAGATTCCAAATCCATTGGCGTTGGTCTTTATCAACATGATGTTGACCAAAAACTATTAAACAAAAATTTAGATGATGTGGTTGTAAGCTGTGTAAACTATGTTGGTGTTGATCTTAATACTGCGTCAGGTTCTTTGCTGACTTATGTTTCCGGACTTAACAAAAGAATTGCAAACAACATTGTAAAATACCGCGAGAAAAAAGGAAGATTTAACAACAGAGAAGAACTGCAAAATGTATCCGGTGTTGGAGAAAAATTATTTGAACAAGCAGCCGGATTTCTAAAGATTTCCGATGGTGAAAATCCGTTGGATAATACTTTTATTCATCCGGAATCTTACGAAGCTACACAAAAACTTTTGGATTTGTGCAATGTTTCTGCAACTGCAATAAATGAAAACGGTCAACTTGTTGAACTTTTTGTAAAAAATAAAGGTCTTGAAAATATAGCACAGCAAATAAATGTCGGTGTTCCAACCTTGGAAGACATTTTGGAAAACCTAAGTAAACCCGGACGAGATCCGCGTGAAGATTTACCCAAACCTATTTTACGCAGTGATGTTCTTAAAATTGAAGACTTGGAAGAAGGAATGACACTAAAAGGAACCGTACGTAATGTAGTTGATTTTGGTGCTTTTGTTGATATTGGCGTTAAGCAAGACGGTTTGCTTCACATTTCCGAAATGGCTAATAAGTTTGTAAAGCATCCTCAAGAAATTGTTAGTGTTGGTGATATTGTTGATGTTACTATTAAATCCGTTGATGTTGCTAAAAACAGAATTGCGTTAAGTATGAAATAAAAACAAGGACGAAAAAATCTTGTAAAATAATTTTTCTTTTACCAAAATAATTCGTGCATTCGCGGCAAACAAATAATAATGCCGCTAATTCGCTAATTTTTTTTTAATTACACATCTTTACGTTTGGTGTTTTTTGTTTTGCTTCTTTCGTCTTTCGTTCAATACCTCTCCGGCGGAGCTGTTTTATTTATTTATTCTAAAAACATAGAAAAGATTATTAAAATAATTTGGAATAACTTTTCGGCATATTTTTCCGGACAATATTTTATAAATAAGCTGAAACTAACCTTTAATTATAAAAAACTCATCTTAATTTTATTAAACTTAAACAAGCCGAACATTATCCAATAAAAAATACTTAGAACCTTATACGCTATAGTTTAGTTTTTCAACAAAGCTGAATAGTTCAATTAAAAATAATGCACACACCAACCAACAAGATAGCAATTGAAAAGTTTCAACACTAATATCCGGTACAAAACACCGAGACGAGAAGTTCGATTAAAATTAGGTGTTCTTTGACAAACTGGATG
>JALSNL010000240.1 GCA_026987055.1 Melioribacteraceae bacterium
CATACCTAAGAAGGAACCGACGCTTGTATCAATAAACATTTTATTCATTGCCATGGAAACAATTATCATAACAATAATTTGAATAACAAGAATATAAAAAGGCAATCCGTAAGCAACCATAGCATCCGAATAAGTACCCGTTCCTCCTAAAGTTATTTTTGCTACCAAATAAAAAATTCCGGCAATAATAAAAAATATTATAAAAGAAAATATTGCAATGCCAACAGCCGCCATTACTAATTGCGAGGTGCCGCCTTTTTCCATACTTTCTCTGGTTTTTTCAAGTATTTCATCTGCTTTTTCTTGACTTAAATTTCCTTTATCAACAGCTTCTTGAATATTTTTTTCCATCATTGTCATTTGTTTTTCAATTGCATCCGCTTTAATTTCCGGATTGCTCATCATAACAAATCTTGAAAGTGAAGCAAAAATAATTATTAAAATTATTGGCAATACCCAGTCTAAAACCTTGGGCTTTTGATGTGATAATTTTTGAAAAAGACTAGATGGTTCCGTTAGCACACCAACCATTTTATCAGTAATACTAATTTCGTCTTCTACATTTTGTGTTAAATCGTCATTATTAAATTCATCCATTTTCAAGTTCCTTATATAAATATAAATTTATTATAAATACATCAATTAAAATAATCATAAATTTACTATAAGTCATTTAATATCAAATTAAAATTATGAATATCTTATTTCCTTTTCATATAAACATTCCACTTGCCAAACAGAAACTTAACAAGTAAGTTTTGATATAATAAAATCCGGAGTTATATAAATGAAAACAATCATAGAACCTTTCAAAATTAAATCCGTTGAACCGATTAAGTTTACAACAAAAGAAGAGCGAAAAAAAATTTTGGCGGAAGCCGGTTACAATCCTTTTTTAATAAATGCGGAAAATGTAATTATAGATTTGCTTACCGATAGCGGAACTTCGGCAATGAGTGCAAAACAATGGTCCGGTATTATGGATGGTGACGAATCTTACGCCGGTTCAAAAAGTTTTTTTAAGTTTGAATCTGCCGTAAAAAATATAACCGGACACAAATTTATTATTCCAACTCACCAAGGCAGAGCTGCGGAAAAAATTTTATTTACAATTGTAGGCGGTAAAGGAAAATTTATTCCGAACAACACACACTTTGATACAACAAGAGCAAACGTTGAATTTACCGGAGCCGAAGCAATTGATTTATTAAACGAACAAGGAAAGCATCCCGAAATAAAAGCGGATTTCAAAGGTAACATGGATGTGGAAGCTTTGGAGAATTTTATAAAAAAAACCGGCAAAGATAATATTCCGCTTGTTATGATTACGGTTACAAATAATTCGGGTGGCGGTCAACCGGTTTCTATGCAAAATATAAAAGATGTAAAAGCAATTTGTAATAAATACGGCATTCCTCTTTTTATTGATGCCTGCCGCTTTGCAGAAAATGCTTACTTTATTAAGAAACGTGAAAAAGGTTATAAGGATAAATCAATTTTGGAAATTGCACAAGAAATGTTTTCTTATGCCGATGGTGCAACTATGAGTGCAAAAAAAGATGCTCTTGTAAACATAGGAGGATTTCTTTCGTTAAATAATGAAGAACTTGCAACAAAATGCAGAAATCTTTTAATTGTTACGGAAGGTTTTCCTACGTATGGCGGACTTGCAGGAAGGGATTTGGAAGCTGTGGCAATTGGTCTTGAAGAAATTCTTGATGAAAATTATTTGCAATACAGAATTAGAAGCACAGAATATCTTGGTGAAAAGATTACCGCAGCCGGAGTTCCGATTATTGAACCACCCGGCGGACACGCAATTTACATAGACGCAAAACGTTTTCTGCCAAATGTTCCACCACATCAGTTTCCTGGACAATCAATTACTTGCGAGCTTTATTTGGAAGGCGGAATTAGAGCCGTTGAAATAGGAAGTGTTATGTTTGGTAAATATGATGAAGACGGGAATGTAATTTCGCCGCCGATGGAATTAGTTAGAATGGCAATTCCCAGAAGAGTTTATACGCAAAGTCATATTGATTATGTTGCCGAAGTTGTAATTGAAGTTTATAAAAACAGAAATAAATTGGGCGGATATAAATTTACTTACGAAGCTCCGATGCTTAGACATTTTACGGCAAGATTCGAGCCGGTAAGCAATACAGAATAAAAACTAAAAATAATGTTGTTCCGGCACAAATAAAATTTAGAATAAAATGATTGATGAATAAAAAAAATATGAAACTAAAAAAACATTTCTCTTTTACGAATAAAAAACAAATTTGGCGTTTGATGATTAGTAATAGTAATCTGCTAATTATTGAAACACGCGATACCGATAAGAAAGAAGTACATTATCATTGTTATGATTTACTTAGCGGTAAAAAAATATTTAAAGATTTCCAATTTGAAGAGAAATTTTGGATTGGCATTGAAGCGGTTTATGATAATATGATAATATTTCATAAATTCGGCAAACCCGATATGCCTGAACATAAACAAATTATTGCATTTGATATAGCAACAAAAAAAATAATTTGGCAAGATAAAGAGCTTTCTTTTCTTACAATTCTTGAAAATAAAATTTATGCATTTAAACAAATGTTCGAAGGCAGAATGTTTTTTGCTTTGGATATTGCGACCGGTGATATTATTGAAGAGCTTGGAACGGATGTTAATAAAGTTCACCCTATATTATATGCAGCAAGAGAGGCGGAAAATTTTTCGGAATATAAATATCCTGAAAAAAAATTATATGATATGGAGCTAAACATTGAACAAATAATTGAAAAAGAAACAAGCGGATATAACTTAGTTGAAAATGTTGAGCTTATGATTTTTGATGATTTATTGTTTTTCAATTTTCATTCTAAAAAAGAAAATAATTTAATTGACAATAAATTTGCGGCTTACAACATAACAAAAAATAAAAAATTGCTTTCTACCACTATAAATAAAGGCTTAAACGCTTACGTACAGGATTCTTTTTTTTGTTATAAAAACTTATTGCTTTTATTAAAAAATAAAAACGAGCTTGAAGTTTTCAAAATTGTTTAACCTATAACAATTCTTTACGTATAAATTAAACACTAAACAAAGATTTATCCCAAAAATAATTTTTAAAAGCTTCATCTACATTAGCAGAATCTTTACACGAAGAGTTTTTCTCTACGGTG
>JALSNL010000241.1 GCA_026987055.1 Melioribacteraceae bacterium
TACCGGCACCAAGTTCCAAAGAAGCCATTCCTATTTGGTAATTATCCAATTTTTCTACAAACCCAGATTTATTTGCAATTACAACTTCTTTATATTTTGCTTTAGGATATTTTTTTAAGTTACGCAAATAACTTGTGTCTCCGTTTTGCAATTCAACAATTTCTAAAAACTTATCAAAAGCTTTTCCGCTTTTAATCATTTCACCGGAAATTTCAATTCCTTCTTTTATACTCTTTGCTTTTTTACCCAGGTATATCATTGCACCCGATAGATTAACGGTAACTTCGTAAAGGTCTTTTACTTCTTCACCTTGTAATACTTTAACGGATTCATATACCTCTAACCAATTGCCGATATAATTTCCAAGTGGTTGATTCATATCCGTAATAAAAGCGATTACTTCTTTGTTAAATGATTTTGCCGTATTCATCAAAGATTCGGCTAATGCTTTTGCATCATTCATTTTTTTCATAAATGCACCGCTTCCGGTTTTTACATCCAATACAAGTCCGTCAATTCCTTCGGCTAATTTTTTACTCATAATACTTGCTGTTATTAGGGGAATTGATTCAACAGTTGCAGTAACATCGCGAAGAGAATAAATTAATTTATCTGCCGGAGCAATATCTTTGGTTTGTCCTATTAAAACAGCTTTGCTTTTTTTTATAACGTTTTTATATTGCTTTAAGTTTAAGTTTGTTTTAAATCCGGGAATTGATTCAAGTTTATCCAAAGTGCCGCCGCTGTGTCCTAATCCGCGTCCGGAAATCATTGGAACGTTTATTCCTGCAGCCGCAACAATAGGAGCCAATATTAAAGAAGTTTTATCTCCAACACCGCCGGTGGAATGCTTATCAATTTTTTTGCCGGGAATTTCAGAAAGATCAATTACTTTGCCACTGTACAGCATAGCTTTGGTAAGTGCAGATGTTTCTCTTTTGTTCATCCCTTTAAGAAAACTTGCCATCAGAAATGCTGAAAATTGATAATCGGGAATTTGTTTGTGGCTGTAAGAAGTAATTAAATAATTAATCTCTTCTTTTGTAAGAGCTTTTCCATCTCTTTTCTTTTTTATTATGCTTATTGTATTCATAGTTATAAATGTTTTTATTATTGGAATACTAAAATATACTTAATTGCTCTTAAAAAAATAAGACCTTTATATATTGAATTTATGCATCAATTTCGATATTATATAATAACTAAATCTATTCATTATAATAAAATTTGAGGTAAGTAATGTTTGATAATAATTATGAATTTACTTGTGTTGACAGGTTCTTAAAATATGTAAAATACGATACACAATCAGATGAAGAATCAACAACGTTTCCAAGCGATCCGAAGCAACTGGAACTTTCTAAAGATTTGGTTCCGGAACTAAAAGAGATTGGATTAACCGATGCTCATATGGATGAATATGGCTATGTGATGGCAACATTACCGGGCAATACGGAAAAAGATGTTCCTGTGATAGGATTTATTTCTCATGTAGATACTTCTCCGGCAGTTAGCGGTAAAGACGTTAAACCTAAAATTAATAAAAACTATCAAGGTGGAGATATTGTTTTAGAAAATGGTGTTGCAATTAAGGCGGATGAAAATCCGGAGTTGAAAGATATGATTGGGTTCGATATAATAACTACCGACGGAACAACATTGCTAGGTGCTGATGATAAAGCGGGAATTGCCGAAATAATGGATGCAATGAATTATTTGGTTAAACATCCTGAAGTTAAACACGGAACTATAAAAATTTGTTTTACGCCTGATGAAGAAGTTGGACGCGGTACGGAGAAATTTGATGTGAAAAAATTCGGTGCAAAATATGCTTATACCATTGACGGAGGAACGCGAGGAGAAATTGAAACGGAAACTTTTAGTGCCGATGCTGTTAATATAACATTTATTGGTAAAAATGTTCACCCCGGCTATGCAAAAGGTAAAATGATTAACTCTGTAAAAATGGCTTCTTACTTTATGGAACTTTTACCCAAAGACAGACTATCACCGGAAACCACCGAAGGCAGAGAAGGTTATGTTCATTGTACAAGTATAAACGGTAACGAAGAGAAAACAATATTAAAATTTATTATTAGAGATTTTGTTGATGAAAAACTTAAAGAGTTTGAAGATTTCTTAAAAGAATTAGTAGATAGAACAGTAGAAAATTTTCCGGGGTCTAATTCCGAATTTGAAGTAATTGAACAATATAGAAATATGAAAAACGTTTTGGTTGAACATCCGGAAATAGAAAATAATGCTTTGGAAGCATTAAAAAGATTGGACATAACACCAATACAATCGGCTATACGCGGTGGAACCGACGGATCTAAATTAAGCTTTATGGGTTTACCAACACCTAATTTATTTGCCGGTGGTCATAACTTTCATGCAATTACGGAATATGTAGCAATTCAAGATATGGAAATGGCAACAAAAACAATTGTAGAACTTTGCCAAATTTGGGAAGAGAAAGCATAATTAAAGAATTATTGGCGTTGCATATTTTTATGTAACGCCTTTTTTCTAAAATAAAAATAATATTATGGTTAACTTAAAAAAATTAACACTTGTTGAAGTATTAAAAAAAGCAATATATGATTATCCGGATAAAACGGCACTTTCTACTATTGATGGCTATGAAATAACTTACACAGAACTTAATAATAAAGTTCAGCAAATTTCCGGGTTTTTAAAAAAAGAAGGAATTGTTAGCGGAGACAAGGTTGCAATTTTAAGTGAAAATTCTCCACACTGGGGTGTAGCATATTTTGCAATAACAACAATGGGTGCTGTTGCAGTTCCAATTATGACAGAGTTCCAATCGGCAGATATTCAGCATATATTAAGACATTCCGAATCAAAAGCTATTTTTGTATCGGCAAAACTTTACGAAAAAATAAAAGAATTTAATTCCGATATTTTAGGAACTTATATTTTAATAGATGATTTTAGTATTATTCCGCATTCCGAATCAAACGATTTGATAAGCAGAACTATTAAAGAAAGAAAAAAAGATTTTACAAAAATTTTTGATGCAGCATTAAAATTTGTAGGAATCAAAAATGAAATTGTTGAAGAAAATGATTTGGCAGCTATTGTATATACTTCGGGAACCACAGGGCATTCAAAAGGAGTGATGCTAACACATAAAAATCTTGTTTATGATGCAGTTGCCACAACGGGTTTTATTGATATTAATTCGAATGATACAATGTTATCGCAATTACCACTTGCCCATACAATGGAATGTACACTCGGACTTATAATGCCAATTATGGTTGGAGTATCTATTTATTATTTGGATAGACCACCAACAGCTTCTGTACTTTTACCTGCTCTTAAAAAAGTAAGACCAACTATAATAGTTTCTGTTCCTCTTATTATAGAAAAGATTTATAAGATGAAAATATTACCCGAAATCAATAAGAAAAAAGTTTCGCGTAGCCTATATAAAATACCCCTTTTTAGAAAAAAGATAAATAAAGTAGCAGGAAAAAAATTACTACAAACCTTTGGAGGAAATTTAAGATTATTTCCAATTGGAGGAGCAGCTTTAGCCCCGGATGTAGAAAAATTTTTACATGAAGCGAAATTCCCTTATGCTGTTGGATACGGTCTTACGGAAACTTCTCCGTTAGTAACAGGAACAGATAATTTTAATGTGAAATTAGGAGCTGCAGGAACTGCCTTAATCGGAATGGAAGTAAAAATAGTTGATGCAGATAAAACTACCGGTGAAGGTGAGGTTTTTATTAAAGGTCCGAATGTAATGAAAGGCTATTACAAAGACCCTGAAAAAACTAAAGAAGTATTAACAAAAGATGGCTGGTTTAAATCCGGTGATTTAGGTTATTTGGATAAAGACGGATATTTATTTTTGAAAGGGAGATCTAAAAATGTAATTATTGGTTCTAATGGAAAAAATATTTATCCGGAAGAAATAGAATCTGTGATTAATGAAAATGAATATGTTTTGGAATCGCTTGTTTACAATACCGAAGGAAAGTTGGTAGCTAGAGTGCACTTAAATTATGATGCTCTTGATGAAGGAATGAATTTCAAAAATAAGGATGAACAAGAGGTTAGAAAAAGCATACGTGATTTACTTGATGATTTGATTAAAAATGTAAATAGCAGAGTGTCAACATTTTCTAAGCTTAATAAAATAATAGAACAACCGGAACCATTCGAAAAAACACCGACAAAAAAGATTAAGCGTTATTTGTACATCTAGTAATTCACTTCACTGCCTATCAATTAATTTTACTGTCTTTAAGTTATTTTAAATTGAGTAGTTTTTTAATTGTTCCCGGATTTTTCTAACTCTTCAAAATATTTACGAATTAATTTTTGATAATCTTTGGAGTAGCCTTCTTTAACAGCTTTTATTAATTCTTCCCGTAAACTTTCTTCTATTTTTTTATTAGTTAAGTTTATTTCGTCCGGAGATTCTATATTAAATGTTTTACCAATTCTCGATTCTCTGTTTTTTTCAAAATCCCGTTCATTTATTGAACGTTGTGCATCCAATAGTTTTGATAAAATTTTATTTTGTTTTTTTATTAAATCATCATTTAACTTTTTAGTATTTAGTCCTGAAATTACTTCTTTCATTTCATCAACAATTTTCTCTAAGTTAGAAGCAATTTTTTTTGATTGCCCTGATTGTTTTGCTTCTTTGTTTAATTCGCTAAGGGATTTTTGAATTTGCATTTGCTGTTGTGCTAATCTTTGCATTTCTGCCAATTGCTGCATGGAAAGTTGACCTTGTTTAAGTTGTTGTGTCAGTTGGTTCAAACTCATTTGTTGTTGCGATAATTGTTGTAACTGTTGCATTAAAGACATCATTCCGTTTCCTTGTCCGCCGCCTTGCATCATTTGTTGAAGAGAGTTTTGCATTAACATAGCAGCTTCATTCAAGCTTTTCATAGCTTCGCTTTGTTTGAAAGATGCTTGATTCCCATTTCTATTTTGTAATCCATTGATTGATTCTTTCATTGCTTGACGTGCTTTACCCAAAGCTTTGCCCATTTCCGGAGTTATGGCAAATGTTTTTTGCGATAGTTTATTCATTTGTCGCAAAATATTATTTAAGTTTTGCGATAAGTCCATTTGATTTTCTGCCAATTTTGATAATTGCGAAGGACGAAATTTGTTTTGTTCTGTTTTTTGTTGTAACGTCTCTTCTTCTTTGGAAGTTGAAATTAAATCGTTAATAGCTTTCATCATATTTTGCATAACCATCTGCTGATTTTGTTGTTGCATTTGCTTCTTTAATTGTTGCATTTGATTTTTTGCGGAGTTCATATTTTTACTAAGCTGCCGGATATTCTGCATAGCTTTTTGGAAATTATTTTCTTGTAATTCTTTCATTGCTTGTTGAGAGGTTTCGGAATTTTTTTGTTCTTCAAAATTTTCTTTTATTTCTTCCATTTTCTTTTGCGGCATATCATTTACTTCTTTCATCTTTTCGTTTAGCTTATCTAGTTCTTCTTGTAAATTTTTTAATTGTTCATTAATATTTTTTTGTTCTTTAGTTAAATTGTTTTTGGTCTTTTCGTTAGTATTGGTATCTTTTTTCTGAAGTTCGTCTGCTTGTTTATTTAGATCTTTATTTAGTTTTTCCATTCGTTTTATTGCTTCATCAACCTTTTGTTCAATTTGAATTTTCTTCAATAAATTCAAGGTACGTTCAATACTTTTCCTAAATGCTTCTTCATTTGCTTTAAAATTTTCAAGTGAATTTTGAACTTTATCTCTGTTTAATTGTTGAAGCGATTTCTGCATTTTTTCTAAAGCTTTTTGTAATTCTTCATTGTTTAATTTGTCCATTAACTTTTGAAGTTCATTGTATTTTTCCATTGTTTCTTTGGAAAGTAAATTATTTTGGTTCATCTCTTGCTGCATTTTTTTCAAGTTTTGTTTAGCTTCTTCGGCTTTTTTTGAGAGTTCCTTAAATTTCTCAATTGATTTTTCAACTTGTTCTTTCTCATTCCAATCCAATTTCTTTTTATTTTGTTTAAGTTTATCCGAAAGTTCTTTTAGATTTTTTTTAAGTTTTTCAGAATCTTTAAGGGTTTCGTTTAATTTTTCTACTGCATCGTTTTGTACATTATCTGCCTGTGTAAAAAGTTCATCAAGCGATGGAACACGAATTTTGAATAATTCGCTTTTGGTAGATTTAGGTCCGTTTATATTGTCATTATCAAAAACTTCTATATAAAAAGTAATAACATCTTTTTCTCTAAGCAGCAAATTTGAAAAATCCCAATTGTAAAAGAAATTTTGTTCAAGCTCGGTTTTATTTATTGGAATGTTTATAGATTTAAATCCATTTTGAGATTTGTGAAAAAGTGATTCGGATACTTTATAATTTAACACAAGTTTTGTAAAACCATAATCATCTTTTATAGAACCGCTTAATGAAATTAAATTATTTTGCGGAAGTAAAGAATATTTTTTAGGTGAACTAATTTCAATAAACGGCGGAGTATCCAAAATAGTTTTTACTTCATAACTAATAGGGTTACTGTTTTTATTACTATCCGCATCAACTAATAAAATGTGATAATGAAAATTATTATATACCAAAATACTTCCTTCCGCCTTTCTATTACTTACTTCTAACGGAATTTCTATAGTATCGTTTTTAATTAAATTAGCTTTAAGTAAATTTTTTGTGCTTTGAATATTAAATAATATCTTTGTTCCCGGAAGTACTTCCAAATTCCCATTATCTTTCTGATAAAAAAACGGTTGGCGGGAATAACTTGGCGGAATAATTTTTAATTCCATTAAATCTATAACCGGCGGATCAAGTACTTCAACAAAAAAAGATTTTGTAACTATGTTGTTTTTATGAGCAAAATATGTAAAAGAGCTTTTGTTATTGTTTAACCTTAAAGTGAAAATATTATTTGAATCCGCCAAAATATTATGTTCGTTAAATTCGGTTTCAAACTTTGTTCTTGTTGCAATGGAAATTTCTTTTGGTGCATTCCCAATGGCTTTTGCTTCTAATACTACATTTTCGCCTTTCTTAATCTTAACATTCCCGCTAAGTATTTCCAAATTAAATTCGGATGGTTTTATGTATTGGGTATTAAAATGAAGTAGTCTGGAAGAAGCTGCCCTTATTTGCGGAAATACCAAAAGCGAAAAAAACGCCAAAGCGAAAATTGAAAAAAAGATGTTAGTGATTTTTTTAAGTGGGGAAAAATCAATTATTTTATTTAAGTCCAAATTACTTATTTTTTTATAAACCGCTTCAAAAGCTGCATTAGTAAGTGATTGAGATTCTGTATCAGGGTCTTCTAAAAGTTGCAGACTATTTAATAAATTATCTTTTACTTCTGGAAAGAAAAAGCCTATCTTTTTTGAGATACTATAGTAATCATCTAATGTTTTATTTTTGAAGATTTTTATAAGAGGTTTTAAGCTCCAAAGAATAAAAGTAGAAACAAAAAGAATAGTTATAATGATTAAGAAAATAAGTTTGACGTTAGTGCTAAAATAACTGTATTGTTCAAAAAAAGTAATAACTCCTAAGAACAATAATAAACCGGAAATTGATTTTAAAATACCGGTAAAGAAACTAATCTTATTTTCTTTTTCAATAAGGTGCGCCAGTTCTTTTAAGACTTTATTTTTCTTTTGGATAATACTATTCATATTAGTCAATTAAAATTATTATCAAACATATCGTCAGTTTGAAAGTGCATAAATAACAATATTAGTCCCGAACTTAAGTGCTTCTTCCCGTTTGCTTGGCGGATCGTTATGAACTTCAGGAGCAGCCCAGCCATCACTAGGATTACTTTCATAAGTGTAATAAAGAACCATTCTTTTGCCTAAATAAATGCCAAAACCTTGCGGAGGTTTGTTATTATGCTCGTGAGTTTTAGGTGGACCGTTTTCAAAATCATATACACAATGATAAATATCGTGATTAAAAGGAAGTTCTACCAATGGTTCATTCGGAAATATTTTTTTTATTTCACGTCTGAATGATTTGTCTAATCCGTAATCATCATCCACATACATAAATCCGCCGTTTTCAAAATATTCCCGCAAATTTTTTACATCACTATTTGAAAAAACAATATTTCCGTGACCGGTTAAAAAAAGGAAAGGATAGTTCAATATTTCATTTTTGGTAATGTCAGCAAATATATATTCCGGATTTACTTTCACATTTGTATTATCTTTTATAAAATTAAGTAAATTTATTTCTGCCGAAGGATCGTTATACCAATCGCCACCACCGTTATATTTTAGTCTTGCAATCCGGAACCCAACATCCGTTTGAGAAAAAATAGTTTGTACCGATAAAAAAAATAAAAGCAAATATTTCATAGTATTTATAAATAACCGTTTGATGTTTGTAACTGAGAACAAATTTGTTATTTGCGTAAATGAAAAAACAAAATTGTAATTTATTTCAATTTATAACTTTTAAGTTAAACTTAGTGATAACAAATATAATACTTGCATCAATAATAAAGTTCCTATTTATTTGTGATATATATCACGTTTTAAACAATTGTATTAGAAAGAAGTTTGATTAATATTTAATAAAAATCGAACAAAATCGATAATACAAATAATGAATAAATCAAAAACAAAATAAAAGATATTACAATGAAAAAAAAATACTTATTATTAGCATTTATTTCTTTCCTTTCTCTTTTAATAATTAGTTGTGAAACCAAAAGTAGTAGTACAACAAATCCCGAAGGTAGTGATACAACCAAGGTTGCAACTATAACAGGGCAAGTAGTAGATGGTAAAGACGGTAAAGCATTAGCCGGAGCAATTATAAAAATAACCGATGGAGATATTGTTAAAGGTACTACAAGCGGTACAGATGGAAAGTTTTCTTATAATTTTGAAACAAATGAAGATAAAGATTTATCTATAATTGTGTTTAAAGCCGGATATTTTCAAGATACCACAAGAATATTTGCAATAGTCAATTCGGAAACCGAAGTTCCAATATTCCAGTTACAAAGAGATGAAAGTTCCAATGCAGGAGATTTTTCCGGAAGAGGAGCTTCAATTTATCTTTTTTCGCAGTCTCAAGAATTTATTGGAGTTAAAGAAAGCGGCTCTAATGAAAGTGCATTAATTGTTTTTGAAATTAGAGATTCCAGTGGAGTTGTTATTGGAGAAAATAATCCTGTTGATGTAAGTTTTAGATTTGGTGCAACACCGGGTGGAGGTGAATATCTTTATCCATCTTCAGCCAGAAGTAATGCACTGGGCAAGGTATCGGTTTCACTAAATACAGGAACAATAGCAGGTGTTTCACAAATAATAGCCGAAGCTGTTGTTGATGGTAAACCAATAACTTCTAAACCAATTAATATAACAATTCATGGTGGATTCCCGGATGCAAACCACTTTAGTATTGGCTCGGATCAATTTAATTATCCATATTATGGTATTCTGGTTGGTAAGGGAAAAATTAGTGTTTTAGTCGGAGATAAATATTCCAATCCGGTTAGAGAAGGCACAGCAGTATATTTTAAATCCGATGCCGGAGTAATTGAAGGATCGGCACTAACTAATAAACTAGGTGTTGCTTCGGTTTTATTATTTTCCGGTGATCCGCTACCCAATGATCCGGTTTATGGTCCGGGTTTCTTTTTTATTCATGCAACTACAATAAATGAAGATGAAGAACATATAACGGCTAAAACCAGACTTTTGTTCTCCGGTTCTCCGGTTGTAACATTATCGCCAAGAACTTTTACAATAGAAAATGGTGGTTCCCAAGCGTTTACTTATAGTGTAAAAGATATAAATGGAAATCCACTGGCTCCGGGTAGTTCATATACTATTGTTGTTAAAACAGGTGGAGATGCTGTAGCTAATGGTGACGTAAATGTAAAAATGCCGGATGTTCAAAGTGGTCATACTGATTTTTCATTTTCTGTTGTGGATGCAAAAGCTGTTGAAGTAAATCCCAGTGATATAACAGTAACGTTAATAGTCGGGGGACCAAATGGAACGGCTACACTTACTGCATCCGGAATAACACATTAGTATAAAATAATAATAAATATTCACAAATAGTTATAAAGTCCGGTTTATACCGGACTTTTTTTGTTTATAACCCTACTTTTATTGAATAAACCTTGTATATTACTTATCTTACCACGCTAAAATTAAATATTAATTAAAATACTAGAGATAGGTTTATTAAATGGATTTTAAGGCAAGAACATATACATGCAATGATTTAACTGAAAAGAATATTGATGAAATAGTTACATTAAACGGTTGGGTTGATAATAGAAGAGACCTTGGTGGTGTTATATTTATTGATTTAAGAGATAGATATGGTATAACACAAGTAGTATTTGAACCAACATACAACAAAAGTACTCACGAAATTGCCAAACAATTAAGAAGTGAATTTGTAATTTCCATAGTTGGTAAAGTAAGAAGAAGACCGGAAGGAACAGATAATTCCTTACTTCCTACCGGAAATGTGGATGTTATGGTTGATGAACTGATTATTCTAAATCAAGCGGAAACACCTCCGTTTCAAATTAAGGATGATATAGATATTTCGGAAGAACTAAGATTAAAGTATAGATACTTGGATTTACGAAGAACGAGAATGCAAAATAATCTTAAGCTAAGACATAAATTTTATCATATTGTTCGAAATTTTTTCGACTCAAAAAATTTTTTGGAAATAGAAACTCCGGTACTTATGAAAAGTACACCGGAAGGTGCAAGAGATTTTTTAGTTCCAAGTAGATTACACAAAGGTAGTTTTTATGCATTACCACAATCTCCCCAAACATATAAACAATTATTAATGGTTGCCGGTTATGATAGATATTTTCAAATTACCAAATGTTTTAGAGATGAAGATCTAAGAGCGGATAGACAACCGGAATTTACTCAAATTGATGTGGAAATGTCTTTCATTCACGAAGAAGATATTTTCGGCATAGTTGAAGACTTAATGGTGAAATTATTTAAAGAATTGAAAAATTATGATTTACCAACTCCAATTAAACGTTTGACTTACAAAGAAGCTTTGGAAAAATACGGTAGTGATAAACCGGATTTACGTTTTGATATGGAAATGAAAACATTAAATCATGTTTTTGAACATTCGGAATTCCGGGTTTTTAAGGATGCACTAAAAAACGGCGGAATTATTACTTCATTGGTTGCTCCAGGGTGTGGAGATTATACAAGAAACCAATTGGATGTTTTAACTGATTTTACAAAAAAATTAGGTGCTGCCGGACTTATTTGGATGAGAGTTAAATCTACACAACAAGATGGAAATGTGGAACTGGAAGCTCCAATTGCCAAATTTTTATCTGATGAAGAAAAAAATAATATTGTTTCAACATTAAATGCAAAACAAGGGGATTTGGTTTTAATAATTTCAGGACCAAGGCATAAAGCTTTGGAACAAATGGGAGCTTTAAGATTGGAAATGGCAAGAAGATTGAAATTGTTAGAGAATAATAAAGAAATTAATCTGTTGTGGATAACAAAATTCCCATTGCTGGAGTGGGATGATGAAACACAAAGATATTACGCAATGCACCATCCTTTTACTTCACCGGAAGTTGAAGATATAGATTTACTTGAAAAAGAACCGGCTAAAGTCCATGCAAGAGCTTACGATTTGGTAATGAATGGAAATGAAATTGCCGGCGGTAGTATCAGAATTCATGACTCTAAATTGCAATCAAAAATGTTTAACGCATTGGGAATTACAAAAGAAGAAGCTGAAGAAAAATTCGGCTTTTTAATGAATGCTTTTAAGTATGGTGCTCCGCCTCACGGAGGAATAGCTTTCGGGTTGGATAGAATGATTATGCTTTTTGCAGAAGAATCATCAATAAGAGATGTAATTGCATTCCCTAAAACAACAAGTGGGCTTTCACTTATGGATCAATCTCCATCTAAAGTTAGTGAAGAACAATTACGTGAATTACATATAAAAGTTAGGAAGTAAAACTACTATCCCCAAAAAAATCCATTTAGGTTACAGGGAGGATTGCACTTCCGTCGGTATTTTGGCAAGCTTGGATTTTTGAGAAACTCGGGATGACACAGCGAGATGTAGAGAAAAACTTGAACTACTCTGTAGTTCTGTTGTGGTTTCTTCTTTACTATGGGTTACACCCATAGTTACTAAAACTTGAACTACTTCGTAGTTTTTTGTTCCC
>JALSNL010000242.1 GCA_026987055.1 Melioribacteraceae bacterium
GTGTTTTTGTGCCTGCCGGCCTGGGTGCGGAATGGCCCGGAGCAGACTTGGCAGCTTTTGCCGGTGGAAAAACTTTTGATTGGGAATCACGAATTGGAGTTGTTGCAATTTCCCCTTCTATTGCTTATAAAATTAATGATAAGTTTTCAATAGGTCTTTCCGCTAATATTTATTATGCAATGTTTGATCTTTCAAGACCAAACCTTGCAGACTTAAATCAAGATGGTACACCGGAAACTCCGGTACAATACAAAGAATCATCAACAGGTTTAGGTTACGGAATTACATTAGGACTTAAATATAATATAACCGAACAATTAACAGCAGCAGCTACTTTTAGAACAGCTACAAAAGTAGCCATGGATGGAACTGCAGATATTTCCGTTCAAGGTATGGGAAATATTCTTAGTTCCGGTTTTACCAGAGATGTAACATGGCCAATGTGGATTGGCGGCGGCTTAGCTTACAAAGTTAACAAATGTTTAACATTAGCTTTAGACGCTCAATATAGTAATTGGGCTAACTTAGACAAACTGGTTGCAGACTATGATAAATTGCCCGAAGGTGAGTTCAAATTAAATTGGCAAGATGCAGTCCAAATTCGTTTGGGCGGAGAGTATAAAGTTTCGCCCAAAGCAGCTTTACGCTTAGGTTATTATTATGATCCCGCTCCTGCACCGGATGAAACTTTAAATATTCTTTTTCCATCATCCACCAACCATGTAGTAACAGCCGGATTCGGATATTCATTTGGCAAATATAGTATTGATGCTGCTGCGGAATACTTACTTGGCGGAGATAGAGAAATTACAGCTTTCCCTGCAAATGTTACACCGGATAAATGGGAAAACATGCCGGGTACTCATCATTTGGATGTTTTTAGTTTTAGTTTAGGACTTAATTTCGAATTATAAAATTCCGGAAATAATTTATTTCAAGAGCCGGGTTAGTAATATTAAACATGCAGTAATAAGCCGAGAGTGTTTCTTAACGCATCCAAACCCTCCCTTTGCAAAAAGGGAGGGAATTTTTTTAACTCCTCCCCTTTGACAAAGGGGATGTTGGCCTTGCCCGCCAGTTGTTTGGTGTGGTGGGGTTCGGTTTTTATATATTTCCGATCTATTTTAAATAGCATAATTATGAGTAATAGCTGATAGATTAATAATCCGGCTTTTTATTTTCTTCTTGGTTTTTTAAGATATCGTTTTGCTTTTTTATGTGAATTACTATATTCTCTGTAAGATAAAACCTGCTTATACTTTTTGACAGCTTCGTGCCGTAAACCTAAACGGTCATTTATCATTCCCAAATATAAAACAGCATTAATCAAAAATCCGGATTCCTCATCAAGATTTTTATCAACTTCTTTTGATAAATTTTCACATTCGGTAAAAAATATTTTAGCACTATCTAATTTTCCATTCATATAAAAATTGTATCCGATATAATATACAGCTTCTCTTTTAAGCTTTTTATTGTAACCGTTAAAATCATTATTACATTTCGTATAAATATCGGTAAATATTCTAACAGCTTTTTTATAATTATTTTTCTTAATAAAAAGCCGTCCGTAATATTTTTCAAAAATAGGGTTGTTCGGAAAGTTTTCATGAAGCGGTTTTGCATATTTTAAAGATTCGGTATAATCCTGTTCAAACTGATAATATAAGGTCATAAGAAAAAACTGTGCTTCTATCCCTGCATACTTGGCTTTTTTTGCAGCAACTTTTAACTGCTCTATTCCTTTACTTTTATTTCCGTTCGGAAAGAAAATCATTGCCGGTTTAATGAAAGGATATTTTTCGGGAATTGCTTCGGCATAATAATTATAAATGCCAAAACCTAATTTAACATCTTCGTTATCCGGATCAATTTTATGAGCTTGAAATACTAAAGGTAACGCATCTTTACCGTCTAATGCGGCTTTAAACCAAGCTTTTCGTAAGGCATAAAGTCTTCCTCTAAACCCAAGTGCACCACCTTTAAAAAATATTGCATCAACATTATCCGGTTCATCATCAAGAATATCGTCACAAAAATCAATAACTTCTTCAAGACGTTCTACAAATATGTCATCAAAAGATTCATTATCTCTATCTAATGTTATTTTCCACCAAATTATCATTGCACTAAAAAATTTACCTGCAGGATGGTTAGGATATTTTTTCCGAACCAAATCAAATGTTTTTTGCGCATCTTCAAATTGGATATTATAAATCTCTTTTATCCCTTTTGTTATCAAAGAATCGAATTCATTATTCTGAGCAAAATATGTTTGAAAAAACATTAACGATATAATTAAAACTAATTTCGTATTTTTATTCATCTAATTTTCACTTTGTTATTAACTTTAAACTTTAACTATATTAAATCTATTTTGTTCCAAACATAAAATACATAAAATTATGAACATACAAATATTCGGTACACGTAAATGTAATAATACTAAAAAAGCCCAACGTTTTTTTAAAGAACGTGGAATTAAATTTCATTTTAGAGATTTAACCGAAAAAGGATTAAGCAACGGCGAACTGCAAAACATTTGTCGTGTAATTCCTTTAGACGATTTAATTGATACGGATTCCAAACAATATAAAAAAAAAGGAATGAAATATATGGTTTTTGATTTGGAAGAAGAACTTCTTGAAGATCCGTTGTTACTTAAAACACCAATTGTACGAAATGGTAAAGATGCTACAATCGGTTACCAACCGGATGTTTGGAAAAAATGGATAACTTAAAAATAAATATCATAACTTATTTTAGAACTCACGTCTAATTTCTTCCGTTTGGCTTCTCACATCTTAGGTCTTGCTTTTCTCATCTTGCGTTCAACGTTTAAGTTTTACAAAATTTCTCTACGCTTAAATTCCAGTACTAAATTTTCATAATCCGTAAATTGAATTCCATCCCAACCTAATTGTTTTGCAGCTGCAACATATTCTTTTACATCATCAATAAAAATATGTGTAGAAGGATTTTCCGAGGTATATTCTTCAACTGCTTTATAAATTTTTTCTTCCGGTTTAACAGCTCCTACTTGATGCGAAAGAATCAACTTATCAAAATATTTTAGAAACGTATATTTTTCCCAACCGTATTTTTGATGAATATTATTAGTGTTGGAA
>JALSNL010000243.1 GCA_026987055.1 Melioribacteraceae bacterium
AGTTGTGTCTGTGAATAACCTAAGTATTTATTTTTTTATCTTTAACATTTTTGCATTTATGGCCACAATAACAGTACTAAGCGACATTAAAGCTGCACCTGCTGCCGGACTAAGTAAAATTCCCCAACTATATAAAGCTCCTGCTGCAAGCGGAATAGCAAAGAAATTATATCCGGTAGCCCATACTAAGTTTTGTACCATCTTTTTATAAGTTGCTTTAGCAAGTTTAATAATTGAAAGGACATCCAACGGATTGCTTTTTACCAAAACAATGTCGGCTGTTTCTACAGCTACGTCAGTTCCGGCACCAATTGCAATGCCAACATCTGCTTGTGCTAATGCAGGTGCATCGTTCACTCCGTCTCCGGTCATTGCAACAACAAAACCTTCACTTTGAATTTCTTTAACTGTTTTTGCTTTTCCATCGGGTAACACTTCGGCAATGTATCTATCCAAACCAAGTTCATTTGCCACATATTTTGCAACTTTTTTATTATCACCTGTTAACATAATGGTCTTAATTCCCAATTTCTTAAATTCGGAAATTGCTTCTTTTGATTCCTCTCTAATAATATCAGCTAATGCAATTGCTCCTGTAAGTTTTTCATCGATTAATAAAAACACAACCGTTTTTCCCTGCTCGGAAAGCTTTTCTATTCTTTCATCGTTTGGATTAATATTTTTTTCTCTCAAATATCCCGGACTAAACACACCAACATTCATTCCTTTAACAATAGCCTTTGCTCCTTTTCCCGGAACAGCTTTAAACTCTTTGGCTTCGGAAATATCTTCTGTGCTTTTATAGATTCCTTGAGCAATCGGATGTTCACTGTTTCTTTCAACTGAAGCTGCAAAATGTAAAATATCATCATTGCTATAGTTATTATCAAATGAAATTATATCGGTTACGCCGAACTCACCCTTAGTTAAAGTTCCTGTTTTATCAAAGATTATAGCATTTAGTTTTCTAGCTTGTTCAAAAGCTGCACGGTTTCTAATTAGCAATCCTTTTGATGCTGAGATTGCAGTTGATACTGCTACCACTAAGGGAACTGCAAGTCCTAGTGCGTGCGGACAAGTAATAACCATAACCGTAACTGTTCTTTCAAGAGCAAATGCTAAACTTTCATTCATTATTGCAAACCATATAAACATTGTAACTGCTCCACCAACAATTGCAATAATTGTTAACCAAAAAGCTGCACGGTTTGCAAGGTCTTGAGTTTTTGATTTGCTTTCTTGTGCTTCTTTAACTAAATCAATAACTTGAGAAAGAAAAGAATCCTTCCCTGTTCGTTCTACTTGAATTACCAATGAACCTTCTCCGTTTATTCCGCCGCCAATAACTTTATCACCTTTCATTTTTGTTACCGGTTTAGATTCTCCGGTTAGCATTGATTCATTAACAGAGCTTTGTCCTTTTATAGCAACACCATCGGCAGGAATTTTTTCTCCTGGTTTTACCAGAACTTTATCTCCGGATTTTAATTGCGATAGTGGTACATCTACAATACTATCATCATCATTCAACAAATGTGCATCGGAAGGCATTAATTTTGCAAGCTCTTCCAACGCTTTAGATGCTCCCATTACGGATTTCATTTCAATCCAATGCCCAACCAACATAATGTCTATAAGTGTAGCCAGTTCCCAAAAGAAGACTTTTCCTTCCAACCCAAACACAACTGCCGAACTGTAAAAGTATGCGACACTTATTGCCACTGAAATAAGCGTCATCATTCCGGGTTGTTTCTTTTTTATTTCATCGAGCATGCCTTTTAAGAAAGGGTAACCTCCGTAAAAGAAAACAAAAGAGGAGAGTAAAAAAGCTACATAGGTATCACCGGGAAAACGAATAGAATTACCTAGACCTAAGAATTTTTGAATCAATGGTGATAGAAAAAGAATAGGTATAGAAACCGCAAGTGAAATCCAAAACCGTTTTCTGTAATCGGCAATCATGTGCTGATGATGATTAGCATGACCTTTGTGTTTATTATGGTTATTACCTCCTTTATGCAGGTGTTCCTCTTTATTGTTATGTTCCATTTTAGTGTGTTCATGACTATTGGAATTATGTTCGCTGTGCATCTTTTCGTTCATATTTTTATGTTCCATCATTTCATCATGGTTATGTTCTTTCATAATTTAATTCCTTATATAAAATTCCAATCTTGTTCTAATGATTGCATTGCAAGGTTTTTATACCAAGTTTTTTAATTATACAATCTTCTTCTTTTTCACAGTCATTTTTAGGTTTTTCATTTTTATATTTGCTAAATTTTAATGCCGCGGCAAAGCCCACAAGAGCAACAGCAAAAAACAGTACCGATAAAAAAAATTGTTCCATTGCTTCCCCCTAAATGACTATAACTTTTGTTTCATTTCATTAAATTGTTCATTTGTAATTTCTCCTTTGGCATATCTTTTTTTTAAGATATCAAGAGGAGTTTCATTTATTTCAGTAATTGTATGGTTTGTTGTTTGATTTCTATTTGTAGTTTGATTAATAATCCAAACAACCAATGCTATTAAAGCTATCCAAAAAATCCACATTCCTCCAAACATTCCGTTCATCTTAACCTCCCATTTTTATTATTTTTTTGATTATTCTAAAAATCAATAAAGGCAGTATTACCATTTGTAATATTGGCGAAAGTCCAACATTAAATGGAATTATTGGCATTAACGCGGAATAACTCCACATATTATCAACTAAGGCAAATCGTTCAACCAGTATGGCAATAATAAATCCGACCAAAAGCATAAGTACTATTTTTTGCAGGGTTAAATCTAAAATCCAATTGTTTTCTTTTAATATAAATGCAACTGAAAAAAAAATTATTAAAATCATTAGGGCATCACCAAAGCTAGCCACTAAACAAAAAAGAGATGTATCTAAATTCCATGGCATGTTTTTATACAATGGCATTTGAGCCATTTCCCAAATAAAGTTTATTGGAATTGAAATAAGGATGATATGTTTAAAATAATTTAACATTTTCTAATGAGCAATTACACCACCATATAATCCTGCAATTGAAACTAAAGCAAAAGTTATTAACGCAAATACCCAAACAAATCTTTTTAATTTTTTTATATAAAAAGAAGCTGACCA
>JALSNL010000244.1 GCA_026987055.1 Melioribacteraceae bacterium
AGAGATGGATGGATTTGAACAAAATAGCGGTGTAATTATTATTGCTGCTACAAACAGACCTGATGTTTTAGATCCTGCTTTGCTAAGACCCGGAAGGTTCGATAGACAAGTAGTTGTTGATCGTCCGGATGTAAATGGTCGTGAAGGAATATTAAAAGTACATACAAGAAAAGTTCCGTTGGATCCTAATGTTAACTTAAAAACTTTGGCAAAAGGTACACCTGGTTTAGCCGGTGCCGAATTGGCAAACTTAGTAAATGAAGCAGCACTTCTTGCCGCAAGAAAAAACAAGAAAAGTGTTTCTATGGAAGATTTTGAAGATGCCAAAGATAAAGTAATGATGGGTATGGAAAGAAAAAGTATGATTATTTCCGAAGAAGAGAAAAAGACAACAGCCTATCATGAAATTGGACATGTTCTTGTTGCCTTAAAAATTCCGGAATCCGATCCGGTTCATAAAGTTACAATTATACCAAGAGGTAGAGCCTTAGGTGTAACCACATATTTACCGGTAGATGAAAAACATACTTATTCCAAAGAATATCTGGAAGCAACAATAGCTTATGCCTTAGGCGGAAGAGCTGCGGAAAAAATTATTTTTGATAAATACACAACCGGTGCCGGTAACGATATTGAAAAAGCTACCAACCTTGCCAGAAAAATGGTATGCGAATGGGGAATGAGTGAAAAACTAGGTCCTTTAGCACTTGGTAAAAACGAAGAAGAACTTTTCTTAGGCAGAGAAGTTACAAAGCATACGGAATACAGTGAACAAACCGCGCAAGTTATTGATAGTGAAATTAAGCTGATAGTTCAAAGTTGTATGAATAGAGCGGAAAAAATATTAACGGATAATATAGATGAACTTCATAAACTATCTCAAGAACTTTTGGAAAGAGAAATTCTTGATGCCGAAGAGATAGACAAAATTCTTAAAGGCGAAGAGTTACCACCGTCAAAAAGAAATAACCATCATGAAGATAAAGAAAATAAAAATGAAGACGTACCTGAACATGTAAAAAAGTTGATGGAAGAACGTTCTAAAGAATCTAATTCAACTACAGAAAATAAATCTTCTGAAAATAACAATGACTGATATTGACAAAGGTACAATAAATTTTAAAGGTGAGTTGCTAAGAAAAGCAATTCACCTTTTCTCACTTTCTATTCCCATTATTTATAGTTTTATTTCAAAAAAAACCGCACTTACCATTTTAATTCCCTTAACAATTATTTCGGTAACAATAGATTTTGGACGTTATTATATAAAAAAACTTAACGATATTGTTCAAAAAATATTTGGCTACATTCTTAGAGAACATGAAAATGATTTCCAAAAGAAAAATCTTAACGGTGCTTCTTATGTTCTTATTGCCGCAACATTAACTTTATGGATTTTCCCAAAAATATTTTTTATTACTGCTTTTGCTGCATTGATAATTTGTGATACTTCTGCAGCTTTAATTGGCAGGAAATTCGGAAAGCATAAATTTTTATCAAAAAGTCTGGAAGGAACATTAGCATTTTTTGTATCCGGTTGTATTTTAATATTTTTCACACCAAAAGTAGCCAACATTCCTGGAGAATACATAATTGGATTTGTTGCCGTTGCTGTGGGTGCAATTGTAGAAAATATTTCTTACGGATGGGCTGATGATAATTTAACAATTCCACTTTCAATTGGCTTTACATTGTGGGGATTGTATTCTTATTTTTTGCCGTCATTAACTTTTTAAACTTAGGAACTTATAATAACATCCAATGTAAAATAAGATATCTTTCACTAATAATATTTAATTGACCATGAAAACAAAATTTACAATTTTATTCTTAGTTTCTTTTTCTTTTGTATTACTACTTAATAGTTGTAATACAAAAAGAAGAGCCAAAGGAAGAGAAGATGAAATTATTATAGTTGCCGATTCTACCGAATATATGCAACTTAAAGATGTGTTGAAACAAACATTTGGTAAAATTATTTATACACCTCAACCGGAAAAATTATTTAAAATAAAGAGAAAAAGTATTAATTCGTTAGAAGAAATTAAACGAAAGAAAAATATAGTAATTGTTGCACCAATAAATTCCGGTAGTTATACTTCCCAGTATCTAAACAAAGTTTTAGATTCGAATGTAAAAGAATTGGTAAAAAAAGATAGCGTTTATGTTATAAACAAATATGACCTTTGGGCTAAAAATCAATTAGTGATGATTTTAACATCCCCAAATATTGATACTCTTAAAAATAGAATTGTACAAAAGAAAGATGAATTACTCTACTACTTTACTGATTTTTCCAATAAAAGAATTGCACAGGGATTATATAATCCTAAATTTGAACAGAAAGATATAGAAGCAAAACTTTTAAGTAAATACGGGTGGATTATTTATATACAAGCTGATTACAAATTAGCGATGGAACGTCCCGAAGATAATTTTGTATGGTTAAGACGAGGTGTTAACTCCGATATGGAACGTTGGGTTTTTGTACATTGGCTAGACGATGCAACGCCTGAATTTTTAAATAAAGATTCAATAGCAGCTGAAAGAGATAAAATGACAGAAAAATATTACAGAACCAGCGATGACAAAGCTTATGTAATTCATTATGATGATTATAAAATAACCAAAGAAGTAAACTTTAATGGTAGATATGCAATAATGACACAAGGTTTATGGAGATTTAACGATAACAGCGGCGGCGGACCTTTTGTAAATTATACATTTTATGATGAAGACACAAAACGTATTTATATGTTGGATGCTTCAATATTTGCCCCGAAATATTTAAAGAAAAGTATAATTCAACAAGTTGATGTTTTATTGCATAGTTTCAAAACAGAAAAAGAAATAAAACCGGAAAGAAAAAAAGAAATTCTGGAAGAATTGGAAAATTAAAAAATCAATTATATTTTTGTACAATAAATTTTTTCGGGGTGTGGCGCAGCCCGGTAGCGCGCTTCGTTCGGGACGAAGAGGCCGTAGGTTCAAATCCTATCACCCCGACAAAAATTAAAATTGTACAAACTCAGAAAATGTAAGTAGGTTCTGCCGAAGTCATCCCTTTGGGAAAAACCTATCACCCCGACCATAACATAACCGGA
>JALSNL010000245.1 GCA_026987055.1 Melioribacteraceae bacterium
GGCCATTCCGCACCCAAGCCGGCAGGCACAAAAACACCAAGTCCGAAAGTTAATTTGCCTGAATTATAAACACCCATTAATCCGCCTGTTGGGTAAATGTTAGAGTTTGTTTTTGTATCAATTTGTCCTGGTGCCCATTTATAAGTACCTAAAGGCATAACACCTGTAAAAAACAGATTTACTGATGATTGCTGTCCTGCTAATCCGGCAGGATTCCAATAAATTGCCGTTGCATCATTTGAACGTGCGATAAAAGCACCGCCCATACCCAAAGCTCTGGTTCCAACGCTATTTAAGCTTAATCCGTTTGCAAAATTACTTGTTGCAAGTACTGAAACTAATAAAAGACTTAAAGCCAACTTTATGACTTTTTTCATTTTTCCTCCGATATTTTTATGAGATTTAACAACTATAATTTTTTTAATCTTCCGTATATTCATTTCCCAGTAATGCTTTTTTAATTGATTCATCAAGAACAGCCGGCATACTCATGTGATTCATAAAAGCAGACATTCCCGCATCCCAGAAGTACATATCCATTCTGTGCATTTCTCTTTGTGTATATACATTTATTTTATTTCCTTCTTGAATTAATAAAACTTCAATTGGATAAGCCGGTACGTGATCTATACCGGGACATTTGTTTGAATCATCTTCTCTTGAAGAACCTGCGATATTAAACGAAACAGCTTCTGTTCTTGGGCGTGTTATTCCAAGCAAAATTGCATTATTGTCAGGAGAAGTAATTTTGGAAATAATTTTCCATTTCAATGCATTTTCATTCGGATACCATCTGTAATCTTTATCATCCTTAACCGGATTAAATGATTTTAAATTTGCTCTGAATTTATTTTCCAATTCTTTTAATCCGGCAATGCCATTTTGGTTTTCCATAGAATAGATACGAGGGAATTGGTCTTCATCATTAAATAAAGTTAACGCACCAACCATCATAAACATATC
Source organism: Melioribacteraceae bacterium (assembly GCA_026987055.1). GTDB lineage: Bacteria > Bacteroidota > Ignavibacteria > Ignavibacteriales > Melioribacteraceae > JALSNL01. The sequence continues at coordinate 964 of JALSNL010000245.1, forward strand.
TTTGGATGATTCGGCAAGGTCGTCGTTTTCTCTTATAGGCGGCATATTTGTTTTAACATGTTTGCCTCCAATTGTTTGATGAAGTAAATCAATAATTATTTTCTTATAAGATTTGGTTTTGGTAACAACTTGTTGATATTCGGCTCGTTTATCATTTTCGTAAAGATCATTAAAAACAATTCGGTTTAATGTTTCGGGATCTAAAATTATAACGTTAATTCCTTTGGGAGTTTCATAAATTCCAACTCGTAAAAATCCGGCTACCAAGTATTTTGTTCCGTATGATGTTAGCATTTTTTGATAAGAGCTGGAGCTAAAAACAATCAAGTGTGCTTTTAATCCGCAGTGTTCGGATTTATCTTTTCTTACATAATCGGGTGTGTGAATATTTAGGGATGCCAAAATATTAAAATTATTTTTTTTCAGTGCATCAACTATTTGTTTTTGAATTTGTTCTACTTCACCCTTTACTTTTTGATTTGTCATTAAATAAATTCCGTGTTCGGATGCTTTTAATGGTATTACAAGAACCAAAAAAAGCAAACATAAAATTTTAACTTTCATAATTAACCTCTTGTTTGATTAAACTAATAATTCTTTTATTTTTTCTTTAATTGAAGAACATGTTCCGTAACTATTGTAAACCTCGCATGTTCTACATTCTTTGTTTGTACAAAAATTATTTTTGTGATTTATCATCCAGCATGGTTTAGTATGTCCGGAATAGAACTCACAATTAGTTCTATCTTTTTTACTGCATTTTATAACTGCCCAGCAAGGTAGTAAGGCTAAAACACGCCTTATTCCTTCAATATTAATTTTATCTTTATTAATAGTTTCTTGAATGCATTTTACTCTTTCAATATCCAGGTTTGAATATAATCTTTGATTACTTTCTTTACGGAAAGGAATAATCAATCCTTCTTTTTCATACATTCTTAAAGTGTGTACGGAAATTTTTAATATTTTAGCAGCATTGCTGATAGTATAAATTGGTATGTCTAAACTATTATTCATCCGGCTGTTATATTAATTGATATTGACTAATATCAACTTTCTTGCCATGTTTTATTGTTTGATATTTTATGATTATCAAACAATAGCTTTTTAATAAGTCTTAGAAATGAGAATTGAGCACTTTATTTTATCATAAATGATATTTATTTGCTAAATGTAAACTATTAAATGTGGATTAATCTTTTGACTTTTTAAGTTCGGTTCTATTATTTGCTTAATTATGATGTGTAGCTATATTGTAATTGTTAATAAATTGTTCTAGAAGAAAATCCAACTTATTTCCCTTAAGAGTTTAATGATGCAAAATTCAGTTAAAAGTAAAGAAGAACTATATAAAACAATTATTGCATTGGTTTTTGTTTTTTCCGGCACTGCAGGTTTAATTTATCAAATAGTTTGGTTTAAGTATCTTTCACTTTCCGTTGGTAATTCTACATTTGCTCAAATGATTGTTTTAGCAACATTTTTAGGCGGACTGGCAATAGGAAATCATTTCTTTGGTAATAAAGCAGATACGCTAACTAATCCATTAAAAATTTATGCTATTTTAGAAATTGCCATTGGTTTGTATGCTGCTGCATATCCAATACTGGATAAAGCTTTTTCAGGTTTATTCTTTTCAATTGCATCTAATGCGCATCTTGAAAGCGGTGATATTTCTTATAATTTTTTAAGATTTGTTTTAAGTGCGGTTTTACTTCTTATACCTACAATTGCAATGGGCGGCACATTGCCGTTGCTAACAACATTTTTTGTTAATAAAATTGATAATACAAGAAAAGATGTTGCTACTTTATATTTCCTGAATTCCTTTGGTGCTGTGTTTGGAGTTTTTCTAGCAGGCTTTTTGTTTATAGAAACATTTGGATTGGAATTAACTATTTACATTGCCGGTATGGTGAATCTTATTCTAGGTTTTATTGCTTATGTAATTTCCGGAAAAGTTGACGAACTTAAATTTTTCAATAAAACAACAGAAGCTGAAGAAACTGTTAAAAGTGAGAATAATATAAAGTTACCAAAAATAAATTTTTCAATAATACTAATAGTAGCCGGACTTTCCGGAATGTCGGGTTTAATATATGAAATGGCTTGGGTAAGATTATTTATT
>JALSNL010000246.1 GCA_026987055.1 Melioribacteraceae bacterium
ACAATTTATAACAAATTTCATCTTCCTAATTTAACCATGCTGATAATTTGGCATGGTTAAATTTATTTTAATCTTCTATAAATAAAAGCACTTTTCAAGTAGCTACAGCTATTGTCCTTAGAAAAGCAATCAAAAATTATTTTAAAAAATCTAATTTCTAATAAAATTTTTCGATGATGTTTTAGTTATTTTTTATAATTTTAAGAGTTGTATATCTTTTTATTACATAAAACATTTTTTCAAACTATTACGGTACTTATATGGCAAAGATTGTATCAAAAAAACAACTTTCGGAAAATGTTTATCAAATGGAATTGGAAGCAAAACTAATTTCCGAAGAAAGAAAAGCCGGTCAGTTTATAATTCTACAATTGGATGAAAATTATGGCGAACGCATACCTTTAACAATTGCAGATGCAAATAAAGAAACCGGAACTATAACAATTATTTTTCAAGTAGTAGGTTTAACTACCGAAGAATTATCCCAAATGAATGTGGGAGATAACGTTCCTGTATTAGTTGGACCATTGGGAACACCAACACATATTAAAAAATACGGTACGGTAGTCTGTGTTGGAGGCGGAATTGGAGTTGCTCCTTTGCATCCTATAGCCGAGGCGTTAAAAGCAGCAGGAAATAAAGTTATTACAATTGTAGGTGCAAGAAATAAAGAATTGGTAATTATGGAAGATGAAATGAAGAAGATTGCCGATGAGCTTATTATTTGTACCGATGACGGAAGTTACGGACGTAAAGCTTTGGTTACCGAACCGTTAAAGGAAATTTGTGAAAGAGATCAAAAACCGGATATGGTTATTGCAATTGGTCCGCCTATTATGATGAAATTTTGTGCGGAAACAACAAGACCTTATGAAGTTTACACCGAAGTTTCACTAAACACAATTATGGTTGACGGAACAGGAATGTGCGGCGGTTGCCGTGTAAATGTTGGTGGACAAGTAAAATTTGTTTGTGTTGATGGTCCCGAATTTGACGGTCATTTGGTTGACTTTGATAATATGATGGCAAGGTTACATTCTTATGATGAAATTGAACATGAGAAACATGCTTGCTATATAGATACTTTAGCAGATAAAAAAATCAAGGAAATTGAAGAGGCACAAAAATGAGTTATATAGAACCGGAAATTTTAAGTGAAAATGCAGTAAAAGTTTTACATGATTATATTCATAAAATTGATGAATTAAAACCGAAAGACAGGTTAAAAATTCCATTACAAGAAATGCCCACACAGGAACCGCACGAAAGAGCATGCAACATTGAAGAAGTTGCCATCGGTTATACTGTTGAAGAAGCAAGAGTTGAAGCACTTAGGTGTCTTGAATGTCCTACTCAACCTTGTGTTGACGGTTGTCCGGTACGAATTGACATACCAAGTTTCATTCACGAAATAGCTCATGGTGAATTTCAAAATGCAGTGGATAAAATAAAAGAAGCAAGTCTTCTACCTTCCATTTGCGGAAGAGTTTGTCCGCAAGAACAACAATGCCAACTAACTTGCACCGTTGGTAAAGCCATGAAAAATGTTGACAAAGCTGTTGCAATCGGTCGCTTGGAACGTTTTGTTGCAGATTGGGAAAGAGAACAAGGCAAAGTTAAAGTTCCCGAAGTTAAACCACCGACAGGAAAGAAAGTTGCGGTAATTGGCAGCGGTCCGGCAGGTTTGGTTGTTGCCGCTGATGTTAGACGTGAAGGACACGAGGTTACTATTTTTGAAGCATTCCATAAGTTGGGCGGTGTAATGAGATATGGCATTCCTGAATTTCGTTTACCCAATGAAGTAGTTGACCAAGAAATTGATTCGTTATTGAAAATGGGTGTTAAAATTCAAAAAAACTTTGTTGTTGGCAGAACAAGACAATTAACCGATTTAATTGAAAAAGATGGATATGATGCTGTATTTATAGGTACCGGAGCCGGATTGCCTATTTTTATGGGAATTGAAGGCGAAAATTTAGTCGGCGTATTTTCTGCAAACGAATATCTTACAAGAGCAAATTTAATGGGAGCTTTTGATAAAGAACATGCAGACACACCAATTTATCCATCCAAAGTTGTTGCCGTACTTGGCGGAGGTAATGTTGCTATGGATGCTTCGCGTGTTGCACTTAGATTAGGTGCCGAAAAAGTATATGTTATTTACAGAAGAACCGAAGTAGAAATGCCGGCACGTAAAGAAGAAGTTTTACATGCTAAAGAAGAAGGTGTAGAATTTCATTTTCTAGAAAATGCAAAACGTATTTTAGGTGATGAAAAAGGTAGAGTAAAAGCTATGGAATGCTTAAGATATGAACTTGGCGAACCGGATTCTTCCGGAAGAAGAAGACCTGTTGCAATTGAAGGAAGTGAGTTTACCATCGATGTTGATACCGTTATTGTTGCAATCGGAAACGGAAGTAATCCTCTAATTCATCAAACCACACCGGAATTGGAAACTAATAAATGGGGAAATGTTATTGTTGATGAGAAACAAAAATCATCAATGGATAAAATTTTTGCCGGAGGTGATATTGTTCTTGGTGCCGCTACCGTAATACTTGCAATGGGCGAAGGAAGAAAAGCCGCAGCCGGTATTAACGAAATGTTAGCTAAGGAATCGGCTAATTAACTGAAAAATTATTTTATTATTTTTTCAATGTCCGGTTTGTTTAACTTGCCGGACATTTTTTATTTATCTTTTTTTACCGTGAGATTCTTTTTTAATTCTTTTAATAAATATTTTGATTTTGTTGAAGTCTTAATAAAATATTTTCTTAGCAGATTTACCTTTCTAAAAAATCTTATCATCTTATTTTTTTCTTTTACCGTAAGTTCTTTTTTCCCATTATTCAACTCAAAATATTTTATATACGAAAAGAGGAAAAGAAAATTAATAAGTTCTTCAAACCTTTCCTTGCTATAATACGTTTTCTGTTTATAGTCATTAACATCAATGTAAGAGGAAACAAATTCTTTAGTTAAGAAATATGATGAAACATTTGGCATAACTTTTTCAAGAGCCAAATAAATGGTTTTTCCGCTTCTTAATTTTAAAAATGCGGGTT
>JALSNL010000247.1 GCA_026987055.1 Melioribacteraceae bacterium
ATGATAAATCCTTCATTCTCCACTCACAGAAACTTTTTCTAATGTTTTGTGTATTTGATTTATCTCTTTTAGTGCAGCACTACCATACCAAGGTCTAAGTTCCATTATTAAACTGCCTGCTTTTATTGCGGGGTCTGTTTCAGTTAATTTTCTTGCTTCTTCAATTGTTTTAACATCAAAAATATAAATTCCTCTTACATCTTCATTATCTAAAAAAGGTCCGGCTAAAACTAATTTTCCTTCCTCTGCTAGTTTGTTAATATTTTTTAAATGTGCTTTTTGTAATTCAACAGCTTTAGATGAATCTTGAATTCTGTTTGGTCCACGTTTCAGAAATGCAATTACATATTGCTTCATTCCATAATCATCTGCCCCAAACTTTTCGGCTTTCAGGCTATCATATAAAATTATTTTGTTTTCTTGTGCTGTAAGTGAATTAAAAAAAATAAACACAACTATTGCTATATATTTCAAATATTTCATTCTGAATATTCCTTTATGATAATTTTATTTTCCAATTTAAATCTTATTCTTAAAACGCCATCGTTGTAACTTGTTGAAGTTATTTTAAAAGTTCCTATTTCACTTGTGTTTTTTACATGTTCACCTATGCACGGACAAACATCGTAATTGCCAACTTTTACAATGCGAATATTATTGCCGGCGTTTTTAGGTAATTTGGAGAGGTTTACAAATTTAGCTGCTTCTTCAATATTTAAAAAAGACTCGCTAACATCAAGGTTTTGTCTAATAACTTCATTTACTTTTTTTTCAATATTATTTATTTCTTCTTCCGTTAAGTTTCTGTTAAAACGGTAATCCAATTTGGATTTTTTCTTTTCCAAATGCGAAGAAAAAGAACGTTCCTTTGTAAACATTTGCAGCATTGTTTGATTTAGAATATGTTCCGCCGTATGCATAGGCGGATGATATAATTTTGCCATAAATTAAGCCTTTAAATTGTTTGTGCAAACATCGCAGTTTCCGCAGGGTTGTTGGTCATGGAATCCAAAATATTCGGATATGTAAACTCTGCGGCAGTTTTCTGTTTTAAAATAATTTACTACTGACAATAATTTTTTGTTATCATTTTGTAATTTTAGTTTCAATCTTTTTTCATTTTTTAGTTCGGTAGGTAATTCTTTTAGCAGAACCAAAGTGCCTTTTGTTAGTGAACCTTCCGTAACACCGTATCTATCCAACATTGCCAAAACGGTTTCAACACGAAAATCGTTTTTGTCCCTGTCGCTCATTTGTTCTCTTAAGTATTGAATACCTAAAGCATTTACTTTTTGAATATCTTCACGCAGAAGTTGAAATATTTTTTCATAATAATCCGCATTAGGATTTGCCCATTTTATAAATTCCATTTGTGTGTATAAATCATTCTGATTATAAAGCAATTTGCATAAGGATGCTTTTCCGTCTCTGCCTGCTCTTCCTATTTCTTGGTAATACGATTCAATTGAAGAGGGAACTTCCGCATGAATTACAAAACGTATATCAGGTTTATCTATTCCCATTCCGAAAGCATTTGTTGCTAATATAATATTCTCTTTCCCTGATAAAAAATCTCTCTGAATTTGTTTTCTTTTTTCTGCTTCTAATCTGCCATGATAAACACTATGTTTAATGCCTTTTTGTTCCAGCAATTCGGAATATTGCTGCAATGTTTTTATTAAAGAAAAATAAATAATGCCTGACCCATTATAGTTTTTAACTACCTTCTCAATTTCATTCATAGTTTCATTTTCATCATAAACATCGGTGCAGGCTAAAGCTAAGTTTGGTCTTTGAATTCCTTGATGATAAAGTTTAATTTGATTGGTTGTTAAACCTAATTTGTCAATTATATCTTTTTGAACTTCCGGCGTAGCTGTGGCAGTTAAAGCAATTGTTAACGGGTTGCCAAGTAATTTCCTAAATTCTGCAATGCGGGAATAATCCGGTCTGAAATCATGTCCCCATTCGGAAATACAATGTGCTTCGTCAACTGCCAGTAAAGATATTTTTGCATTTTTTATTTTTTCTACAAATTCTTTCTTACGAAATCTTTCGGGAGTAACATAAAGAATTTTTATTTTTCCATTTACAAAATTTTCCAAACGCTTAGTCCGTTCGTTTGGTTTTACAGTTGAGTTAATAAAATCAGCTTTAACGGATTTTCTTTTTAGTGCATCAACTTGGTCTTGCATTAAAGCAATAAGCGGACTTATAACAATTGTTCCGCCATTAAATATTAAAGCAGGTATTTGATAACATAAAGATTTGCCTGCTCCGGTTGGCATTAGTACAAGACAATGGTTATTGTTTTCCACAAGCTCAACAATAATTTCTTCTTGTTTCCCTGTAAAAGATTTGTATCCGAAAACTTCTTGTAATATTTGTAGCGGTTGATTCATAAATTAATAAAAAAGATTGTTAGGATAAACGAATACCATTAAAACTAAAAATATAGTAGTGGTAAATTTTTTATTTCTTAAAACATATTCAATAAAAATAAGTATTTTATTCAATATCTTTATAATTAAAATAATCACAATTTCAGCAGGAAATTTTATGACAAATATTCTATTTGTATGTATGGGAAATATTTGCCGTTCACCTTCGGCAGAAGCGGTAATGAATAAATTTATAAAAAAAGCAAATCTGCAAGATAAAATAAAATGCGATTCCGCCGGAACAATTGCTTATCACGAAGGAGAGCCGGCTGATGCAAGAATGAAACGTCATGCTTTAAGGAGAGGTTACAGATTAACAAGTACCGCACGTAAATTCCGAGATGAAGATTTTGAAAAGTTCGATTACATAATTGCGATGGACAAAAATAATTATAAAGATTTACATTCGTTTGATACGCAAGGGAAGTATAAAGATAAAATATCAATGATGACCGATTATGCTTCAAACGGATATGAAGAAGTGCCTGACCCGTATTACGGCGGACCCGAAAGATTTGAACATGTACTGGATATTTTGGAAGATTCTTGTGCAGGATTGTTAGAAGTAATAAAAGAAAAATCCGACGATTAAATTATTTGTTTTGTAATAGAA
>JALSNL010000248.1 GCA_026987055.1 Melioribacteraceae bacterium
CCCTTTAAGAAATATTTGCACTATTGTTGTACTAAAAATTACTGCCAGCATTAAGGGCAGAATAAAAGTATAATCTTGAGTCATTTCAAAAATAACAAGTATTGCAGTAATCGGAATAGTATTTACGCCACCTAACAATGCTCCCATTCCTACAAGAACGTAAGCGGCAGTATCCAACTGAATACCCCAAAAATAATTAAGGGCAAATGCATAAAGAAAACCTATACCGGCACCTATAAAAAGCGTAGGAGCAAACAATCCGCCAAATCCGCCGGAATATAATATTAGAGGGACTAAAATGAATTTAAGTACAATTAAAATTAAAACGATATCCCAAATTTCTTTTCCTGCAAGAATATTGTTTATAGTTTCATAACCGATTCCAAATATTCCATTAAAATAATAACCGCTAATTCCCATTAACAAGCCGACCAGAACCATAACTAATAATTTTGGAAACTTAGGCAATATTTTTTTTGTCATTAAATGATCTACGAAATCAGAATAACGAATAAATAGCAAGGATAAAAATCCCGATATTATACCGAGAATTGCATAAAGATAAAAACTACTGTAAGCTCCAATGTTTAAATCATTAAAAATAAAAACAGCATGATTCCCAAGTATAGCACGTGAAATAGCACTTGCTGTTACCGAAGCTAAAACAAGAGCCGAAAAGGTTGGAGTTTGAAAATCGTTAAGTAAAATAATTTCCAGTGCAAAGAAAATTCCGCCTAACGGGGAATTAAACACTGCGGAAATAGCAGCACCGGCACCGGCAGCTGTAAAAACTCTTCTTTTGGAATCTGATAATCCAAGTATATGTCCAAACTTACTTGAAATTCCACCTCCGATTTGTGCAACGGGACCTTCCGGACCTAGGGTATTTCCTGTTCCTATACAAATTGCCGGAGCAATAAAATGAAACAAAGTAGTTCTAAAAGGAATATACCCGCCGCGTATGGCAACAGCTTTTATAACTTCCGAAATTCCTTTTTTCTTAGCGGTTTTCGGAAATGTAAATGTCATTAAACTTAAAATTAACATTCCGATTGCAGGAACTATTATATAAAAAATCTTTGGAGTGTTGGCAAAAGATACTTCTGTAAAAAATAATATTGTTTCGTGAAATAACACAGCTCCCAAACCGGCAAGCATTCCGGTTAAAATTGCAAATGCACTAAACAAAGCATATTCCGGAACGGGGATTGTTTTAATTCCCTTTTGAAAAAACAATCTGAATCGGGAAAGTTTTGAGAATAAAAAACTTAAATTTTTTGTTAGGTTAGATGACATTATAATATAAAAACTCTAATTAAGATTTTTTAATAAATTTATATTTTTAGTTTCGCCGGCAATAACCAGAATTTCATCTTTATCAATTATATGATCAGGACTTGGAATAGCAATAACCGATTCTTGTTTTCCTTTAATTGATTTAATTGAAAGAATATCAACACCGTATTTTGCTCTTACATTTAATGTTCGTATAGATTGTCCGACAAACGATGCCGGTGGAACTATTTCCGCAACGGAATATCCTTCCAAAAATTGTATGCTGGTTTCGTTGCCTTTCATATTAATTTGGCTAGCGAGATTAGAGGATATTTCTCTGCGTTCAATTGCTCTATCATAAGCATCTTGAATATCTTTTCGCCAAATCATACCAATAACACGGGAGTGATCTTTAGAATCTACAACAGGTAAACCTTCAAAATCATATTTTTTCATTTTGTCCAAAGCAGTTTGGCAATTATCTTCCAATGTAACCACATCAAAATTCGGTGAAAGTAAATCACTTGCCATTAAAATATCTTTCAATTCATCTTTTTCGAAAAGATAGTCCTTTATGGTACTAACCAGAATAATACCTTTTAAGTTATTGTTATTATCAACTACAGGGAACTTTCTTCCTCTACCTTGAATTACTTTATTTACAACGGTACTGAAATTATCCGAAATATTTATAGAATCATAGTCTGTAGTATAAACTTCATTTACAAAAATCGATTCCATGATATTAGAAGCCGTTCCTTCTTTAACATGAATATTTCTAAGAACAAGCTTAAGTGTATAGATAGATTCCCTTGTGAGTTTGGAAGATAATATTGTACTGATAACAACCGTTATCATTAAAGGTAAAATAATATTGTAATCATTCGTTAACTCAAAAACTATGATGATAGCAGTTACCGGTGCCCGTGTTGTTCCGGCAACCAATCCACCCATGGCAACTAAAGCATAGGCTCCGGGACCTGCAGTTATTTCGGGAAATACCGAATGTACAAAATAACCGAAAAATGCCCCCAGCATTGCACCCATAAATAAAGCGGGAGCAAAAATACCGCCGGATCCACCACTTCCTAATGTGATAGATGTAGCAAGAACTTTTACAAAAATTAATGCCAAAGCAAGATACCATACCATTTTTCCGTAAAGTGCAATGTTGATTGTATCATATCCAACTCCCATCACTTGAGGATAAACCAAAGCAATTAAACCAATAGCTAAACCTCCGACAACAGGTTTTATATATTCCGGAATATTTAATCTCTCATCAAAATATTCTTCAAAATAATAAAGAACTTTTATAAACAGATAAGAAACCAAACCGGCAATAGCACCAAGTATAAAGTAAAAACCAATTTCATAAGGTGAAACATATTCGTAAGCAGGTACGGTAAAAGCTGCAAAATCCCCTTCAAAAGAATGTGAAATAACCGTAGCCATAACCGAAGAAATAACTATAGGCGAAAACTGTGCAACTGCAAAATCCATAAGAATTATTTCTACGGCAAACAAAGCCCCTGCTATTGGTGCATTAAAAGCGGCGGCAATTCCGGCAGCAGCACCACAACCGACTAAAGTTTTTAATCTGGAACTTGGTAACTTAAAAAATTGTCCGACGGAAGAACCAATACTTGAACCAATTTGAATAATCGGACCTTCACGTCCAACCGAGCCGCCGGTGCCAATTGAAATTGCAGAAGCCAAAGCTTTTATTAGAGCAACACGTGGTCTTATTGTTCCGCCATGTAATAGAATTGCCTGC
>JALSNL010000249.1 GCA_026987055.1 Melioribacteraceae bacterium
AAAAGTATTGAATCTCTGAAAATGTTAAACGACCAAGGTTACGGAAAAGGAAATAAAAAGTTAATTTTAGATTTGGTTTATAATCCCGTCGGAGCATTTTTACCTGCATCGCAATGCGATTTAAAAAGTAGATTCAAAAAGGAACTTTTGGATAAATATAATATTACTTTCGATAATTTATTTGTGATTACAAATATGCCGATTCATAGATTTAAAGAAGATTTGATTAGAAGAAATGATTATGAAGATTATATGGAAAAATTAGTGAATGCATTTAATCCGCTTGCCGTTGAAGGAATTATGTGTCGCTCTATGGTAAGTGTTAGTTACGATGGCAAAATTTACGATTGCGATTTTAATCAAATGTTGGAAATGCAAATTAAAAAAGAAACCGAAAAAACAATTTTTGATTTTGATTACAATGAATTATTAGAAAGAAAAATTTTATTCGGTTCGCATTGTTTCGGCTGTACTGCCGGAGCCGGAAGTAGTTGCGGAGGGGAAACGGTTTAGTACAATTGTTGGACGCAAGACGTGAGAAGCAAGACGTAAAACGTTCCCATTAAATATTGTTCCGCCAAAAAGAAGGCGGACAAGCTATTCTGAATCTCGATGTTTTTCAATCGGGATGAAGAATCACCGATGTTTTAGTTTGGGGGATACTTCGCTCAGAAAAAACATTCACTCAGTATGACAGACGAGCTTAATGTCATTCTGAATGAAGGTGTTTTTTACCGAAATGAAGAATCTCTTAAATTATATTTCGGAGATACTTCGCTCACCAAAAACGTTCACTCAGTATGACATAATACAAGATGTGAGACGTAAAATGTTCCCATTAAATATTGTCTCACCAAAAAGAAGGCGAGATAGTAATGTAGATTCCGATGTAGTTTATCGGAATCTACATCTTATAAATTATTTTTCAAATCCTACACTTTTAAAACGTAAAACTTCTTTACAACTGATTTTATAAAATTTATTTTGCAATACCAATTGTACCGCAAGCAACACGCGGACCGGCTTTGCCTGAAGGTTGAGATGTTAAATCGTCAGCACCGCCATGTATAACAATTCCTCTTCCGATTATACTATGTTTCCCTTCAAATGAAATCAAATTATCTACAAACTCCAAATGAGCTTTCCCATCTTTATCGGCAAGAATATTACCGAAATCACCTACATGTCTAACTTTTGAATTATGTCCGGCATGTTTAACTTTATCCGGATTAAAATGTCCGCCTGCAGATTTACCTTTCGGGTCACTGCAATCACCATATTCGTGAACATGAAAGCCATGCTTGCCGGGCGTTAATCCTTCTATATCGGCGATAACTTTTATTCCGTTTTTTACTTTATAAAATGTAACCAAACCGTGCACTTTATTTCCTTGTGTAGGAGAAATTACTGCAACGGCTTTTGTAATGGAATTTGAAACATTATCTTTTTTTTGAGCAAAAGCGGAATCATTTATGTTAATTAGAAATAGAAATACCAGAATTGAAAAAAATTTATACATATTATACCTCGTTTTATTGTTTTTGTGTTAAGAAAGGTATATTATATTACTATTATTTTCTTTCAAATGAAAGGTATTTTAAAATGCAAAAACGGATTTATCTTTTCCATCTATTTAATTACATTTCGAATTAGTGTAAAATTATTGATATTATAAATCTTGACTTTTCAGCTTAAAATGAACATATTTCGATATAATTATCAAAAATATATTTACAAACCAAGTTAAAATAACATATTTTCACACAAAAGTAATTTATATGCCTCATAAAAAAACAACACTTATATCAATAACCGATTTTAAATATGCGGAGAGTAAATAATTATGGAATTAAAAAACGTGGTTTTTATTTTTGTTTTTATTTCCGCATTTACTTTTCTTGGCTATAACATAAAAAGATTGATTGGTTACTTAAAAGTAGGAAAGCCGGAAAACAGATTTGATAATGTTGGGCAAAGGATAGCAAATGTGTTAAAAGTTGCACTTGGTCAATCTAAAATACTTCGTGAGCCGGTTGCCGGAGCTTTACATGCAACAATTTTTTGGGGTTTTATTCTTTTCCTTTTTGCGGTAGTCGAAGCTATTCTGCAAGGTTTTTATTCTCCGTTTACTTTTGAATTTTTAGGTCCGTTTTATTCGCTTATTACACTTACCCAAGATGTTTTCGGTTTATTGGTTATGCTTGCGGTTTTATTTGCGTTGTATAGAAGATATTTTATGAAAATTAAAAGGCTTGAACATGGCAAAGAAAGTTTAATTGATGCAACAATTGTTCTTGGTTTAATTTTATTTGTTGTTATTTTCATGTTCGGACAAAATATATCAAGCATTGCCGCACATAATTTTCAACTTGGTAAATGGGAAGTAAGACCAATATCTGCAGCATTGGCTAAAATATTTTACGGCTCTTCAACATCCTCAGCATCAACTTGGTATGAAATATTTTGGTGGATGCATATTTTAGTTGTGTTCGGATTTATGAATTTTTTACCATATTCAAAACATCTGCATGTATTTACATCTATCCCAAATGTTTATTTTGAAAAGCTTGGCAATAAAAAATTTGTTCTAAAACCAATAGATTTGGAAGATGAAAGTATAGAACAATTTGGTGCCGCTGATATTGAACATCTTACATGGAAACAAATGTTTGACGGATATACATGTACGGAATGCGGACGATGTACGGATGCTTGTCCGGCTTCAAATACCGGCAAGTTACTTTCTCCGAGAGAAATAATTATTAATGTCAGAAAAAGAACAGTTGAAAAAGCTCCTATTATAATTGCAAAAGATGATAAGAATGAACTTATTGAAAAAACATTGATAAACAATTATATCAAACCCGAAGAATTATGGGCTTGTACAACTTGCGGAGCATGTATGCAAGAATGTCCTGTAACAATTGAACATATTGATACAATTGTTGATATGCGTAGAAATTTGGTTCTTATGGAATCGGATTTCCCAAGTGAACTAAATGAAGTATTCAAAAATTTGGAAACTAACGGTACACCATGGGCT
>JALSNL010000250.1 GCA_026987055.1 Melioribacteraceae bacterium
TGAATAAAGATTTTCCCGTCTAAATGATTTAATCCGTTGTTAAAAATTAATTCGTTAAAGGCATCAAAATCACTTAGTAAAGATATTATTAATTCGGAATCTTTGATAAAATCAAGAATGTTTGAAAATCTTTTTGCTCCTTTTTCAATTAAACTTTTGGTTTTGGATGCCGTACGATTATAAATATTAATGTTTAAGTTTGAATCAATTAGTTTTTCGGCAATTGGAGCTCCCATTAGTCCTGTTCCTAAAATTCCTATTTTCATTTTTTAGCCTCAAATAAGTTTGTTAAATCCAATTCAATTGCTTCTTCACAAAAGAAAGGTTCGCCGTAATCTTTTCTAATTGCAAAACCGAATGTTTTTGCCCTGGCTTCCAAATATTGAATAAATTGCGGAGTACTGATAAAAGTCTCAGGTCCGTTGCTTTTATTATTTTTAATATAAAATTGAGATTTATAAGCTCTAACAGCTTCCATTTTTTTCGGAAATGTTTCCGAAATGTTTACTATGAACGAAGGTTGAAATTCATAAGTTTGCATATAGTAAAATAATTTTTCGGGTCTGTAAGCTTCTTGGTTTTTTCCGTTTAGTTTTGTTTTTATCTTGGGCAAACCGGCAAGGAACATAGCACGTTTAACAATTTTACTTGTCTCAATATGGTCGGGATGTCTATCGTTAAAGTAAGGTGCAAAAATTAACTTGGGTCTATATTGTCTAATCTTTTTTATTACTTTTAAAATATTGGTTTCGTTTACCTGTACGTTACCATCGGGAATTTTAAGATTTTCCCGTTTAGTAATATTAAGAATTTTTGCAGCATTGTTTGCTTCTTTTTTTCTGGTAAGTATTGAGCCTCTTGTGCCTAATTCACCTTGTGTAAAATCAATAATTCCCACGTGAAAATTTTTGTTTGTAAAATTAAGAATTGTTCCTCCCATTGCAAGTTCAACATCATCGGGATGTGCGGCAAAAGCTAATATATCTAATTTCATAATTTCCCTTTTGTTAAAATAATATTGTGCAATATTATCAAATAAATTGTGAAAATAAAATTTTATAATTACTAAATCTTTATATTTGCAAAATAAAAAAATAAGAAAAGGTAAAAATTGGAATTTGAAGCAGTAATCGGATTGGAAGTTCATGCACAACTTTTAACGGAAACAAAAATATTTTGCGGTTGTTCTACAAAATTCGGAAATAAACCCAACAGCAATGTATGTCCGGTTTGTTTAGGACATCCCGGAGTTTTACCGGTTTTAAATAAAAAAGTTGTTGAATACGCCGCTATGATGGGACTTGCAACAAATTGTACGATAAATGAAAAAAATGTTTTTGCACGAAAAAATTATTTTTATCCCGATTTACCTAAAGGTTACCAAACATCACAATTTGAATTACCGATTTGCGAACACGGATACATTGAAATAGAAACGAATGAAGTTAAAAAGAAAATCGGTATAACAAGAATACACATGGAAGAAGATGCGGGGAAATCCATACACGATCAAGGTTACGATACACTTGTAGATGTTAACAGATGCGGCGTTCCCTTAATTGAAATTGTAAGCGAGCCGGATATAAGCAGCGGGGAAGAAGCTTATCAATATTTAACAAACTTAAAACAAATAATTACATATCTGGGTATTTGCGATGGCAATATGGAAGAAGGTTCTTTAAGATGCGATGCAAATATTTCCATTCGTCCCAAAGGTGAAACAAAACTTGGAACGAGAACGGAAGTAAAAAATATGAACTCTTTTCGTAATGTACAAAAAGCTATTGATTATGAAATAGACAGACAAATAAGTTTGGTAGAAGACGGCGGCAAAGTTGTTCAACAAACTTTGTTATGGAATGCAGATCAAAATAAAGCAACCGCAATGCGAGGTAAAGAAGAAGCTCATGATTACAGATATTTCCCTTGTCCCGATTTGATGCCGGTTTTTGTTAGTGCGGAATGGAAAGAAGAAATAAAGAAACAAATTCCGGAACTGCCTAAAAGTAGAAAAACCAGATTTATTGAAGAACTTAAACTGCCCGAATATGATGCAGAAGTTTTAACACAGCAAAAAGAAATTGCCGATTATTTTGAAGAAGTTTATTTGGAATGTAAGGATGCAAAACTTTCCAGCAATTGGGTTATGGGTGACGTTCTGAAAATAATAAACGAAAGAAAAATTTCCGCAAAAGATTTTCCTATTAGTGCAAATAATTTAGGAAAACTTATAAATCTTATAAAGTCCAATAAAATCAGTAGTCAAATTGCAAAAGATGTTTTCCCGATAATGTTACAAGATGATAAAGACCCGAATATTATTGTGGAAGAAAAGAATTTATTACAAATTACGGATACTTCGGCAATTGAAGCCGTAATTGATGATGTATTAAATTCTAATCCCAAACAAGTTGAGGAGTTTAAAGCAGGTAAAGAAAAGGTAATAGGATTTTTAGTTGGACAAGTAATGCAGCGCACCAAAGGAAAGGCAAATCCTAAAATGGTAAATGAATTATTGCGTAAAAAGTTAAGTTAAAACTTTTCTTTAATATTTACGGCAGACAAATTTTTCCTAAAACAGTAGCACGTTTTGCTCCGGTTGTTCGAGGAATATTTGTTGGAATTCCGGCAACTGTTTCGTTAGCCAAAACGGCAAAACAAATCGCTTCTTTTGCATCTGATGAAATTCCTATATCGTCTATAACTTTTATTTCTACATCTTTACCAAATTCATTATGTAAACATTCGTAAAGAAAAATATTTTTTGCTCCGCCACCGCTTATTATAAGTTCGTCTATTTCGGTTTCTTCTTTTACAAATTTTTCATAGTTCCTATAAACTGCATAAGCTGTAAATTTAGTAACTGTGTGAAGCCAATCGTTTTTAGGCAGATTAGTAAACCTTTCCAATAACGGTTCTAAAAATTGTTCTCCGTAGTATTCACGTCCGGTAGATTTAGGAGGAGACTTTTCTATAAAATCATCTTGTTGTTTTAATGCTTCAAAAAGTTCTTTGCTCAATTTACCTGCTCG
>JALSNL010000251.1 GCA_026987055.1 Melioribacteraceae bacterium
TTATGTAGCCTTTTTTCTCGATTGCCTGCAAATGCTGCTGAACTGTAGAACGATTTTTATAACCGAACCGTTTTGCAATTTCCGCCAAAGTAGGCATTAATCCTTTTGTTTTGGATTCGACTAAAAATTCTAAAATTTTTTGTTGGGTTTGTGTCAGTTGTTTTGGCATAAGCACACCTTCGGTTGATTAATCACAAAAACTAAGGTAATAACAGAATTAAAAATCGCAATAAAAAAATATATTCTTACCACTAATTTTTAGCTGTTTATATAAAATTTTATTACCATACAAATGTATGGTATTTTTAATAAAAATCAAAATAGATAATCAAATTTTAAGGATATTTATGTTGGGCTTGATATTAAAAAAGCGCCTTAAAAAGACGCTTTATAGTTCATCATAAAAAATATGCGGAATGAGATTTATTATACTTAAAACAAATTGGTTTTAGTTCCATAAAACAACATAACTTTAAATCAGTACAACAAGATAAAATCCGGCATTCATTTTTATTAACTTTCCGGATTTAGTTCAATTTAAAAAATATTGGAATAGAAACTTGAACTTTAACCGGCTTGCCCCTTTGTTTTCCCGGCTTAAATTTTGTTTTCATAATTGCGGCAATTGCCGCTTCATCACAACCAACTCCTATTCCTTTTATAATTTCAGTCTTTATCACATTGCCTTTTTCATCAACAAATGCTTTTACAAAAACTTTACCTTGGATACCAGCTTTAACGGCAAGCTCCGGATAAACAATTTTCTTTTGAATTGCTTGAATTCCGCCAATCGGTTCGGGCATAACTTCAGCTACGGGAATAAAAATAAAGTCTTCGGTATTATCGTTTTCTTCAATTAATTTTGGTTCTCCTGCATTTTCTTCAATATTCAAATTATTATCTTCAATTTCCACATCAGTAAGTTCTTCATCTTCAGGAGCTTCAATAGGAATTAAAGGTTTGGGGGGCGGCGGTGGTTTGGGCAAATCTACTTTTGTACGAATTACATCCTCAACTTGTATTATTTCCTGTGCATTTTGAATTACTGCATTAGTTTTTTCAATATTTGGAACTGTTTTAAATGCAACAATAAGTAATAGCAAAGCTATAACAAAACTAATTTCAAAAACTTTACGGTACTTTAACTTAATATCATACTTGGGATTTTTTTTAATCATGATAGGCTCCTATTTTGTGAGATGATATTTCTTTAACTAAGAAGTGACAAAAAAGTTTCGGAAAGAATAGTGTAAAAAATTTTCTCTTTTCAGAGCTTTAGAAGTTTTAAAACAAAAAAGCGTCTCGAAAGACGCTTTAAATTTTTAATTAAGTTTGAAGAGAATTGGTATAGAAACTTGTACCCTAACCGGTTTACCTCTTTGCTTACCCGGTTTGAATTTAGTTTTCATAACAGCTGCAATAGCGGCTTCATCGCAACCGGCACCAATACCTTTAATAACTTCTGCTTTTTTAACAGTTCCGGTTTCATCAACAAATGCTTTGATGTAAACTCTACCTTGAACGCCGGCTCTTTTAGCAATTTCAGGATAAATAATTCTTTTTTGAATAGCAGCAATTCCACCAATTGGTGCAGGCATTTCTTCCACAGCCATAAAGAAATCCAATTGAACTTCTTCTTCTTCTTCTTGTGGTGGTGGGGGTGCAGCAACTTCTTCTTCCACATCAAGCTCTGTATCGTCTATTTCCACATCATCCAAATCTTCATCTGTTGGTGATTCAATTGGAATTGGCGGTTTTGGTGGTGGAGGCGGAGCAGTTTTTTGCTCTGTGTTTACAATATCTTCCACATTAACCAATTCTTGCACTACTTCAACACCCATTTTTTTAGGTTGAAAATTTGGGAAATATTTGAACGCAACTATCAGTAACAATAAAGCAACTGCCAAACTGATTTCAAATATTTTTTGCCATTTACGTTTAATGTCAACTTTCGGATTTTTTGGTAAAGCCACCGATTTCCTCCTTATTGAGATTCGATTTTATCTGAATTACAACTTATAAAATCATACGATTATTGTCAAACAATTGTTATATTTTTTTTACATCTAAATTATATTTTTGTTTCAATTAAGTGGGCTTTTTTTCATAATTTTTTGTAAAAATACAGATGTAACTAAAAGTCCGGTAATTGTTCCCAGTGAATCTGCCACCCAATCTAAAAATTCCGCCATTCTATTTGGAATAAATATTTGGTGTAATTCATCTAAAACGCCATAAGTCATACAAATAACCAATGTAGCTATAATGTAATAGAATGAAAGCTTTTTCCATTTTTCTTGGAAATGGAGATTTAATCCTAATAAAATTGCCAATCCGAAATATGCAACAAAGTGTTTTACTTTATCACTTATTTCCAAAGTATCTACAAATGAATCTGCCGGAATTGTAGTGCCTATTAAAATAATTATCCAATAAATAATTAAAGGTATTAATAAAACTTTTTTTCTGTTTTCTTTTAAGTATTTATACAAACGAGTTCCTTAAAAATCTAATTGTTTTTGTAATGTTATTTGTTAATTTTTCCGGCGTTAAACCGAATTCCGTTTCTTTTTTAATTGCAATATCCGCAGCTAAACTATGTGTATATACTGCTGTAATTGTAGAGTTTTCAATTTGCTTGTTTTGAGCCACAAATGCTGTTATTATACCGGTTAAAACATCTCCGGTTCCAAATTTTGCCATTCCGGAATTTCCTGTTGTATTAATAAAAACATCTCCCTTTGGTGAAAAAATGATTGTTGGAGCGCCCTTTAACACCAGAATTGCTTTTGTTTGTTTAACAAAAAGTTTTCCGTATTTAAGAATATTTTGTTTAAGCTCCTCTATTTTAATTCCGAGTAAATCAGCAAATTCTTTATGATGTGGTGTTAATATTTTATTTTGTAAATTTAATTTTTTATAAAAAGAATTTCTTAATGCAAATATAGCATCGGCATCTATAATAAATTTTTTCCGGTGATATCTTTTTAAAATTTCACGAACTGTATCTATTGTTACTTTTTCTCTT
>JALSNL010000252.1 GCA_026987055.1 Melioribacteraceae bacterium
ATTTTAGCGATATAATAAATTATAACTTAAGTTGACCGCTCATAATTTTTTTTATAAAATCCAGCGGTCAACTTGAGTTATTAAAATAATTACATTACTTTAACCGAATACCCATCGCTATAGAAAATTCATATTCTTTTATAATATCAAATCCTAAATGCTTATAAAAATCAATTGCATTTGTGTTAGCTTTACCTACTTCCAAATGTAAACCTTGAACATCATGCCTTTTTAATTCATTCATAAATTCTAACATTAACTTTTTTCCCATTCCTTTGCCTTGAGCAATCGGGAGAATATCAATATGTAAATGAGCTGGGAATAGTTTGAAATTATCTTTAGGTTTATGTCCTTTGTGTAAAACTCGTTTAATATTTGCCAACCTTGTTTTATCGGTTTGCTCCGGGAGCATATATCTTTTTCGTAACGGAGGGAACCATTTCGTTTCACATTGATTATGAAATTCATTGGAATTTTTTGTGCCTAGAATATAACCGCAAGGTTCGTAATCTTTTAATAGAACAAAACATAATTCAGGCTCCAAAGTAACATAAGGACCAACAAATAAATGTCCTAATAAATCCGGATATTCCTTAAACTCTTTAACATCATTACCTTTGTTGCTTGTTAGTAAGCATATCTTGTAAAGTGTTGTAATGTCAGAAGGGTGGTACTTTCTAATTCTTAAATCCATTCAAATTTCTCATAAATTATTTTTATGACGAAAAATAACGAATCTTTAATATTGTTCAAATAATTAAATTATACGGATAACAATTATAAAAAAAGTCGCTTCTAAAAATAGAAACGACTTTATATAAGGAGTACTGAAGATGAAACTATTAAAGTTTTTCACCATATTTTTGTTCGTGTAAATTTTTAGCTTGTCCTTTCCAATTATCTCGTCTAATTCTTTTATGAAAAGAACCTAATTGTTCAGCCAAATCATCAATTTCTTTATCTGTAAACAGTGCTACTTGTTTGAATGTAGTGATACCATTTTTATGTAATAATTTTTCTAATACTTTACCTACACCTTTGATTCTTTTCAAGTCGTCCGGTTTAACATTTTTCACAACCGGAGCAGGTTCCGGTTTCTTTTCCAATTCGGCAATTCTTTTTTCGAGTGAAGCAATGATTTTATCTTTACTATTAAGCTCAGCTTCCCATTTGGCAAAATAATCTTTTAGTTTTGCATCAACATCTTCTTTAACATAATAGGAGGAAAAATTATTGCTTAATTCCGCTATGGAACTACTATGTTTGTTTATATCATCATCATAGTATTTTGGTTTGGGAATTTCATTAAGCATATTTTTTAGCTTTGCAATTTCCTCTTCTAACTTTGAAATTTCGGAATCATATTCTTTAGGACTTGGAATATTATTGAGAGAATTTTTTAATTCCGTAAATTGAGCCCAAATGTTATTTATATCGGTGCCATAGTCTTTATCCGGTTTCTTTTGAATTAAGCTTTTTAATTCTTCAATATTATTATTTAGCGCATTGATATCATCATCATAATATTTAGGTTTAGGCGTACTACTTAATAGACTTTGCAATTCGGAAAGTCCTGAATTAATTTGAACTATATCATCATCGTAAAATTTAGCTTCCGGTTTGTCAGTAATCATCTTTTGAAGCTCATCTATTCTTTGTTGTATTTTAGCCAAATCATCATCATAGTATTTGGGTTCAGGTTTGTTTTTAAGTTCTTCTTTAAGTTTATCAATATCACTATTTAACGATTTAATTTTGCCATCATAATCTTTTTCTTCAATTTCTTTAATAAAGCTTGCATATTTCGAATCATAATCTGAAAATTTAGAATCTACATTCTTAGTAATATTTGTAAGTAACGTTCCTTCCAAAGTTGAAAGCATTGCGTTGTATTCATTAAATTTCGGATCATATTCGTTTTTTAACGAAGCAACACCGGCTGCCCAATCATTGGTAAGTTTTTCGCTATTGGAATTTATTTTATTTTCCAATAAATTAATTTTTGAAGAATGGTCATTATCCACATTAGTTAGTTTATTTTTCAGCTCTTCATAAGCATCTTTCCAAGAACCGGATTTTAATAACTTTGCTAATAAATATCCTAACAAAAAGGCAACTAATAAACATAAAATAATTTGTAATATTAAATACCACATATTTATTTCTCCTTAATAATTTTAAATTCTACTCTACGATTTTTCTGACGACCTTCGGCAGTATTGTTATCTGCAATTGGTTTTGTAATTCCATAGCCTTTTGCAGTAAGTCTGTTTGCCGGAATTCCTTGTTTAATTAAAAAGGACATCACGGCATTTGCTCTTTTTTTACTAAGTTCCAAATTATGCTGTGCATTCCCTCGTGAATCTGTATGTCCTTCTATGTCTATTGATATTGAAGGATATTCTTCTAATATAGAAACAACTTTAAGCAAAATCGGGTAACTATTCTTTTTAATAACTGCTTTATTTGTTTCAAATTCAATATTTTTTAACGCAATTACCTTATCAAGCTTTTTTTGAATGCTTTTAACCGGAGAAGGAACAGGTTTTGCTTTTATTTGCAATAAGTTGTTAACTGTTCTTACACCAAAAATATCTGCTGCAATTTCGCCTGCTTTTGTTTTTATTTCTTCTGATGCAACAATACCTTTAAGTGTAACATCTCTGCCATCAAGCAAAACAGTATCAACATCAATATTATTTGCTGTCAAAGCTGTAGAAGTTCTTTCTGTTAAATCGTTTTCAATTGCATTGCTTTTGAGGAATAAACAGCAAAAAATAATAAGAATAAAACCAATAAAACCAAGTAATTTAATTTTCCCGGGGTCCATATGTTCATCCTTGATTGTTTGAAATTTAATTATTTAAATTGATATGATATTAAACTTCTATAATATAAGAATAATTATAATAAAATGCAGTTAAATTATTTAAAAAGAGAAGATTATAATTAAAATCTTTTTTCGATTAATGACTACAAAAAGAGCAATCTTTATATTTGTAAAGTAAGAATTCTTAATT
>JALSNL010000253.1 GCA_026987055.1 Melioribacteraceae bacterium
ATTGTTTACTTTTACTTCTTTGGTTTTGTACCCGATAAACGAAACTACCAATACCGCATCGTTGCCCGGAACTTTTAAGGTAAACATACCCTTTTTATCTGTTGCAGTTCCCGTTGTAGTTCCTTTAACCAAAACATTTGCGCCAATTAAAGGTTCGTTTTGAGTTGTTACAACTACTCCTGTTATTTCATGTGTTTGAGCCGTAATGTTAGTATTTAGAATTACCGCTAACATTAGCAAGGCAAACAACATGCTAAGCTTGTTAATTAGTTTAACTTTTTTCATGTAAAGCCCTCCAGATTATTATGAAAAGATACAACCTCTGTGTAAAAAATTTATTTCCAAATTTTAATATTCCAATCCGCACCGGAATGTATTTTATATTTTTTTGCAAAACTACCTTCTCTTATTGCCAGTGAAACATTACTTAGGCTATTAAGATAAACTAACGGCTCACCAACCTTAACACTTCCGAACATATTATGGAAAGGGATTTTCGCTTTATAAACGGTTTTCTTTCCATTTGTTATTTTAACGTTAAGCAAATCTCCGGGTTTAACTTCTAATTTTTTAAATAGACTACGTCCTATATTAGTCCAAATATTTCCATAATGAATATCCAGAATGGGAATGTTCCCATAAATTTTTCCATTAACAAATTTTGCCTTTTGATAAGGAATAGCAACAACTTTCGGCTCCAATAATTTTCCCACTTGTTTAAAATTTATAATTCCCGCAGCTAGTCTTGCACCGGTGTAAGCATAAACATCACGTCCGTGAAACGTATAAGACTTTTCGGAATTTTTTAATCTGTTAACAGCTTCGTCAATTTCACGTAAAGAATCAATTCCGTATTTTTCAGCAACAAGAGTTAAAGTTCCGTTATCCGGTGTAACAAAATATTGTCCGGTTTTTGTTTTTAATACAACAGATTTTCTTTTTGTTCCAACACCCGGATCAACAACAGAAACGAAAACCGTTCCTTTAGGCCAGTAGTCTGCAGTTTGAACTAATCTTTGTGAAGCTTCCCAAATATTAAATACAGGTATTTTATGAGTTAAGTCGTAAATTTTAATATCCGGTGAAACAGTAACGGCTACACCTTTCATAGAAGCTACCGCCGCATCTTCAATTCCAAAATCGGATTGAAGTACCAAAGGTGCTTGTGCATTTACAGAAATTAGGAAAGTAAAAAATAATACAACCGTAAAAAAAATGTTTTTCTTCATAAAGATTCCCCCGTTTTTCGTTCAATTATTTTTATTGTTTTGTAAGCTTAATTTTCAAATTATTAACCGAATTAATTGAATATGCTTTTGCAAAACTTCCGTTATTAACCGCCAAACCAATCCATTGTTCCGAATCCGAATACAACAAAGGCATTCCTTTTTGAACAAATCCGAAACTTGAAACATATTTAATGTCTTTATCTAAAATTGTTTGTTGGTCATTAACAATTTTAACGTTTACAAATTTATTTAGCTTTACATCTAATTTATCAAAAAGAGATTTCGGAATATTAGTAACAATATTTCCAAATGGTAATTCTACTTTTGTAATTTTTCCCACTATAGATTTATCGTTTATTTTTTCAGCTTGTTTTTGTTTAAGTTGAACAACTTCCGGTTTTAATAATTTGCCTACTTCATTAAATGTAATAACGCCTGCAGCTAATCTTGCTCCGGTATAAACGTAAACATCTCTGCCGTGGAATGTATGTGATTCTTCGGAATTCTTTCTTCTATTAATTTTTTCGTCAATTTCTCTTATTGCTTCTATGCCTTGCTCTTCAGCAACTTGAGTAAGCGTTCCGTTATCGGGTGAAACAATATAGTAACCGGTTTTTGTTTTTAGAACAACGGATTTTCTTTTTGTTCCAACACCCGGATCAACAACCGCAACAAATACGGTTCCCTTGGGCCAATATTCTATTGTTCCGGCTAATGTATTGGAAGCTTCCCAAATATTAAACGGTTCTATTAAATGTGTAAGATCATATATTTTAATATTTTCATCAACACTTAAAGCAACACCTTTCATACTTGCAACAAACCGTTCCTTTAAACCGAAATCTGTCATAAGCACTAAAGGTTTTTTATTATTCATTACAAATTCCTTGTTATTCGTACATCCTAAAAATAGTAATAGTAAAATATAAAAGATGAATTTGCGTCTTATTATTTTGTTTTTCATTCGGAACCTTTATTATTTTTATAAACTTTTCTATCATAAAAATATGCTATAATTCCCAATGCCGTAATTGAAAGACCAATTAAAGATTCCTTGGGTCTTTCCAATAAAACGTAAGCCAAAGTCCAAAAACTTACCAACAAAAAAATTAAAGGCGTGTATGGATATCCCCAAGTTTTATAAGGTCTTTGCAAATCTTTTCTACGCCATCTTAAAACAAAAACACCGGCAACAGTTAAAGTTGTAAGCAAATTAAGTGTAAAACCGGAATAAACCATTACTTGTTCAAAGGTGGAAGAATAGATAAAAAGCAACATTAAAAATAATTGAATAATAAAAGCTGTTACGGGAATATTTTGTTTACTTTTCTTTTTTAGAAAGCTTAGTGTTTTGTAATCTTCGCCAATAACTTGCATAATTCTTGGTGCTACAAAAATATGTCCGCTTACGGTTGAGATTAATAAAAAAGCAATTATTAAAGCAACAATTTGCCCGCCAATATCTCCAAATATTTTTAAGCCGGATAATGCTCCCACTTCTATTTGTCCGGCAAGTTCATTCATTGGAACTGTTTTGAGAAAAACATAATTTAGCGGAACATATAAAACCGTAACAATAACAGTTCCCACTAATAAAGCAATCGGCAAATTTTTCTTTGCATTTTCAAGTTCACCAACAACATAAATAGCGGCATTCCATCCGGCATAAGCAAAAGAAACATATATAAGCGAAACGGCAAAACCCGGACTGGCGATAATAGGAATATCTTTTAACGTTGGTAAAATAGTTATATCTTGAGTTTGGGTTGCCCAAAAAGAAGCTACAATA
>JALSNL010000254.1 GCA_026987055.1 Melioribacteraceae bacterium
CCATGTAACCCCACCGTTTGAATCTTCTTCTATAAGTCTTTTTATAAATTTACCGTTCAAATCATAGATATAAATTTCCACATTACTTGTTAAATTTGCAAATGTAACATGCTCCGCCATATCAAAATTAACAGGATTAGGATAAACATAAACATCATTCAAATTTTTAGCGGAAGTTACTAAAACAATTTGATTTCCAACATTTTCTTTAAGCGGCAGATTTCCGGTACTTTTTGAGGAAATTAAATGTTTTATTTCAAGAGTATATTCTTTTCCAATGGAACCAAACGGTTTATTTGTTTTGATTTGTAATGTATTTTGGGAAGATTTATAAAATGCAACAGTACTAAGTATATTATTAGGTGAAATGGTATAATTCTTTATATCCAAAGCAGTTAAAGTATCTAAATTAATGTTAAATCTAATATTTAATGTATAATTATTAATTATTTCATAAGATTTAATATATAGTTTTTTAGTGCTTGTAATTGCCGAATCTACCATAAAACTTGCTACATTATTATTACTTACCGGTGAATTATAAAAATCTCTCAAATTGACGATTTGCAATTTATGCTGACCAACTGATAAATTATATTTTAAATGTAAAATTATGGAATATTGAGAACCGGCTTCTAATGAATTAGGAGTAATTGAAGAATCAATCCGGAATTTATTGAGATAAATTTCTTTTGCAGATATTCTTCCGGTAAATTGAACTTCCAAAGATTTTTGAGTAATGGCTTTAACTAAAACTATTTTAGCCGGAGCATGAGAATATATTGAAAATATTTTACTTTTACCGGAAAGTAATTCTCCGGTTTGTTTATTATAGAATGCTATTGAATAATAAGTTGTTGTTTGAGGTAGTACCTCAGCAAGATATGTATTACCGGAAATTGTATCCGTAAGAATTAAATTATCAGACGCATCTCCGTAAAATATTTTAACGGGTTTGTTATCATCGTTCTTCCATTTTATAAAGTTATGTGTTGAATCAATGCTGTAAAAATCTTCAATAACCGGCTTGGAAATCAGATCATTATTAAAATCATAAAATTCTAATTTCCCATTACTTGTGTTTGAGATTCCTAAATCACTAAATCCATTATCATCCAAATCACCTATGAATATTGATTGTAGGTTACTATTTTCACTATAATAACGTAAATTTGTTTGATTGCTATCAATGTAATCATAAATGTATGTATTAGGAAAACTTGATATAATTAGTTCATCTTTATCATCATTATTTATATTGCCAAATGATATGGCATTATATTTTTTTTCGTATGCAGAAACAAAGCTTGATGAAACATCATAAAAATATGCGGCAAATAATGGACCGGAAGTTAAGTTTTGCAAAGACAATACCGAGCAATATTTTAAAGGAGAAATAAACAAATCATTTTCAAATTCCATTAGTATGGCTAGTTCATTTATTCCGTCTCCGTTAAAATCACCTTTAACTATTTGATTTTTCGATTCAACCGGATAGTAATGTTCTTTAATAATTCCATTATTATAAGAATTTGCTCCCAAAATATTAAAAGTTATGATTCGCCCGTAATTATCAACTGTTACAATTTCATTTTTTGAATCGTTATTAAAATCATCCACCAAAATTTGATTGTTTCTGAAAAATGAACTTTTTATTTTGGGTGAAGATTGCTTAGCAAAATTATATAAAGTCTTCTCTTTTATTAAATTAAAATCATTTCCATTTTGAACTTCCCATATTGTGATTGAAGTATCACTGCTGAAAGTTAATATTTCGGTTTTGTTGTCATTATCAATATCACCGGCATAAGAAGGCCAAAAGTTACCGGATGTATCTTGAAAAACATTTGTGAAATTTAATGAATTTGGTGCAGTTTGTGTTTCTATAAATCCTTTTTTAACAAATAAGCTTAGAATATCAATTTTACCGTCTTTATTAAAATCACCTACAGATACGGGAATACGTTTTTTTAATGTTAAAATCTTTGATAATTCCGTGTTTCCCATTTTATAAATGCTTAAATCGGCAGATGTTTCATTTTCATTTACTAAAATATATTTTGTATTAGTTGAATCAAATTTAACGGGAGCACGATAAATACGACCGATAGGAAGTGTGTAATTTTTAATATTTGGGACAAGAAGATTTTTATTATTTTCATTTTTTAGAATGAAATTATTTTGATTTTCCGATTTATGAATTGTTGAAAGTCCGGCTCTATTAGTTACTTTAAAATAAAATTCATATTCTGTATTTTCTTCAAGTTTATTAACGGGGACAAAGCTAAAATGATTATTCCTATTAAACTTTAGATCTCTAGCTAAGCCATCCAAATAAAGCGAATCGAAATTACCAACTTGATTATAAGGACGAAAAAATAATTGAGCTGTTGTTATATCATCTGTAGCAATAGAAGCAGCAAAAGTTTTTTTATCATTAAGCATAGAAGGGATTATAGAAGCAAATTTAATTTCAGGTTTTGTTTTATCAATATGAAAATTTACTCTTTCTTCCGAAGTTGTTCCGTTGATATTATTTACTAAAAGTCTGAGAGTATATGTAGTATCGTGAAAAGATGATGTGTTTAGTTGATAAATATCTTCATTTAATACTTGATTATTTTCTTGTCCGGTTTTGATGGTATCCCATTCGGTAGGATTAAAACCAATTCCATAAGTAAGAGAAAAATTTTTAAAATAAGGAGAAAGAACCGAAATATTAATTTTTAATAAATTATTTTTTACAAAATAATCTTGTTCCGGAGCATTTATTTGAATTTCCGAAGGGACAGGTAATTGTAAACTTTTTAGAATATTTAAATTGCCGGCGCCATATCTTTCGTCCCAGCCGGGTTTCCCCAAATCTTTTGCTGTTGATTTTAATATTTGTTTAATTTCATTATTAGTAAAGTTTTTAATTGAACCCAACATTGCTGCGGCTGCACTTACAAACGGGGCGGAAACAGATGTGCCGCTTACTTTT
>JALSNL010000255.1 GCA_026987055.1 Melioribacteraceae bacterium
GCATGTACAAGAAAGGTAAAAAAGATGGAAATTTCTATTCTTATTACAAAAATAATTACCTAAAAAGAAAAGCTGTTTTTGAAAATGATTCTTTAATATCAGAAATAAAATACAATGAAAAAGGATTGGAAATAAAAAATAAATAACCTTGTCATGGTCTAAAATAATAGTTCGATTCTTTTTTTTGAAAAAAACTTTTAATTTCTAATTTCTAATTTCTAATTTCTAATTTCTAATTGATAAGGTAGTTTGTTGGTTTTTCGTAATTGTTCCAATTCATCTTTTTTGAAATTTATTCGCGTGAACTGAGAAGAAATTTCTTTGTCAGTAGTAACATTTTCTTCTTTGTCAATCTTTATAATTTTTGCCGAAGGATATTTCCACGTTCCGCTAACAAGCTTGGGCAAGTTTGCTTTAATAAAATAAATATCACTATTGTTTGTTTGTGCATCCAAAATAATTTGGTTGTCTCCGACTTTTTTATTTAGTATTATTTTGTTTGTTTTCAAGTCTAACTCAAAAACTTTTTTATTTGTAAATCCGACAAATGAATTGTTGTTTGAATCAAAAAATCCTTTTTCAAAGCGGATAGGAAATTCTTTTGTTGTATTAGCGGTTAAGTTTATTATCAAAGTTTTTACTAGAACATTATTTTCTTGCCAATTATACAAAGAAGATGCTAAATTATTTTCGTTTTCCGCTAATACAATTCCGCTAATAATTCCGTCATCAATATTAAAAGTAGATAATTGAGTGCCGGAATTATCAAAAATAATTACTTTGTTTTTATTCTTTTCCGAAATTAGAAGAGCAATTTTTTTGTTGGTCTTGCTATATAAAATTTTATGTTCATCATATAATTTATTTATTAAAGATTTTTCTTGTGTTAAAATTTCTCCGTTGGAATTATAAAACTCAATTACTCCTTCCAAAGCGTGAAGCAGTACAAGATTTCCATTTCTAAAAATAAAAACTTCCGGAACCGAATAGTGCGGGATTAATTGTTTCTTTATTTTATAAATTTCTTTTTGATTATCTAAAACCGTAATTGTAAAAATTCTTTCTTCTTCGTAGTTGTTATTGCTAAGCTGCGTCTTAACAATAAATTTATTTTGAGCAAACGCAGTAAGTGAAAGCACCACCATTAGTAGCAGTATTTTTGTTAATATATTTTTCATAGTCATGATATGTTTAATTTCTTTTGATTTTAAAATATACCTAAACTAGCATTTTGATTATTGACATTTTAGTAAAAACTTGGTCATTTGATACTATTTTAGATATAACATTTTTCGTTTTTCAATATGGTTTTCTGAGCGTAAAATATAAAAATATACACCGCTAGAAAGTTCTTCGGCATTAAACTCTATGTTATGATATCCTTTATCAAAAACTTTATTGAAAATAACACTCACTAATTGCCCCAGAGAATTGTAAATAAGTAATTTTATTTTTTCTCTCTTAGGTAATGAAAATTCAATAACTGTACTATTATTAAATGGGTTTGGATAGTTTTGCAGTAATAAAAACTTATCCGGTAAAGTAGCAACATTTTCATTTTTTGTGAATTCATAATTCCCATCTTTATAAATTATTTTAGCCCTATAAACATATTGTTTTTTATTATCTTCAATTTTATCTGAATAGTTATAAGCAATCAGATTTGAATTTAAGTTTTTAGGCAAAAAATTTGTAATTGAAGTCCAGCTATTTTTTTTAGTCTCTGATTTTTGAATTTCAATTTTATGAATATTTTCTTCAAAAGCTGTTACTAAATTAATTTTTATTTTACTAAAGTCCTGTTTAACAGTAAAGCTATGTATTTTTATCCGGTTATTTCTTGAAGTGTCTTGATGTGTGTATTTTATTGAATCTGAAATTACAACTCGTCCATTAGAAAAAATAGTTTCTATTTTATAAAAATAAACGTTTCTAAAGTTTGCAGCTGAATCTACAAAAGTATAAGTGGATAAATTCATAGAATTATTTGTAGCTGAAAAGCTCTTAATCATTTCCCATTTGTGCGAATTGGCTTCTCTTCTCTTAAATTCAAAATTATTTATATTCTTTTCTTCTTGAGTAATCAATGTTACTTTGATGTTATCAAAATATTTTTTTGCTGAAAATGATAGTATTTGAACACTATTAAAATTTGACAAAGAATCTAGAACTACAAGACTATCTCTAGGAAGAATATTTTTAGTTGTATCAAATTTACCGATAGCAATAATCCAATCGGATTTGTAAGGAGCATGCCATTTATAAATATTTTTAGAAAGGAAACCAAAACTGATTTCGTTGTAATATTTTTTTGTGTCTATGGCAACAACAGGTAATGGTTCTGAAATTTTTTGCAAATTAAAATTTATTTGGTCAGTATTTTCTTTATAAATAATAAAATTTGAATTATTAAGATTTTTCAATCCATATCCATTCGTAAATGATGTATCAACAATAAGGTCTGTACGGAATCGCATGTTGAAAACATCCGAATAAGTTTTTATCCATTCGGGATTGGGAAAAACTTCGGATTTATATTCTGAACGATCTCTTTTAGTATCCGGAGCTTTTTTTAATTGAACACCCCAAATATTTGCAACTCCACCAGCCATTGTTGAATGATAAAGACCACGTCTAACTTCTTCCATGGAATAGTCTTTTGCTAGTTTATTTCTTATTCTAAATCTATCTTCGGAAAAAGAAGGTTTGGAAGGTCTTTTATTAATTGTTTCCAAATATGCTTTATAAGAAGGTTTATGCTGTTCATAACTGGAATAATCCATTTCTTCGGAGAGTTGATTTAACTGTTCTTCATAGCTGGGTTGAGCCTTTCCGTTTTTATCTCTGTCCGAATTTCCACCTCCCCTAACTCCTAATAAATGACTATAATTGGAATCAAGATGACCATGCATAAATTTGCGCCATTTATTTACATCTGCTGTAGTCGTCCACCGCCAATTATCAAATCCATATTCCATTGTCCAACCGGGAATTGGTCCTAATCTTGCACATATATAACGCAATAATCTTTTATCTGCTTGTCCATTCAGTCCTCCTTTTAAGTTTTTTGGAGTCCAATGATCAGACTCATCTCCCCATAACCATATATGAACCTTTTTGCCTATTTTATGAACTTTTGATAATAAAAGTTCATAAGCTTCAAACACTCTAATATCCGGATTCGGATTATCTCCATAAATATCGATAACTTCATTACTACTAATAGATTCAATATTAAACCAATAAGCAGAACCTGGAATATGAAATCCGTCAAATCCATGTTTTATTAAAAAGGTTTGTATATCTTTATCAATTTGTGCTTCGTCTTGATAAAAATACTTTGGTGTAGAATACATAACAAATTGCGGTACATAAACATTTTTTATACTATCTGTTGTTGTCCAGAGATTTTTATTATTGGTAACAAATCCTTTTGCATGAATATTTTTATTAGGTTCAACAAGTACACTACCGGCAATTCCATTAAGAGTTGAATTTGTGGAAAAAGAATTAAAAGTCCATAGTCCAACTTCAACTCCTGTAAATCTAAAATTCCATTTATTTTTTAAATTATAAAACATCTCAGTTTTAATTACGGTAGAAGTTGACTCATTTTTAAATTCTACAACGGCAATTTCATCAAATGGATTTCCTTTTGCTAAACCAATAACTTCAAAATCAACATAGGGCTCCCAAAGGGTGGTTTTTTTATTAAATTCATCTTCAATAAAATTTTTTTGTGCAAACAAAGAAATTGAAAAAGAAAGAATTAAAAAAAATATCTTAGAAACATTTTGTGAACTTTTTTCTTTAGTATCATATTTTATAATTTTAATTTGGTTGTACATATAACTTTCCGGTTTAATTTATTTTTAGCAATAACAGGATGGAATATATTGTATCCCCCAATGATATGATACAGAAAAATTGTTTGGACAATTACATGGGAAAGTATTATTCTTAAAACACCGTTACAAAGTAGGTGTTTACATTTTTTATTATAGCTGGTATAAAAATAATAATTTCTGTGATATTTAGTAGTATGTTTTTTTAATACTTATATTTGTTGTCTTAAAAAATAAAAAAGAGAAATTAATTGAAACTTAATGCCACCATCATAGACCTATACGACAATGAACCAAATCAAGGAATGAGATGTCTTCAAGATTTATTAAAAGAAGCAGATAATAGATTTGATGATATTAAATTAAAATACGATATTTATGAAACACGTTATAAAAACGAAATCCCTAATTTAGATTATGATATTTATATCTCTTCCGGTGGTCCGGGCTCTCCATTTGATGGAATGGGTAAAGAATGGGAAAAGAAATATTTTAATTTATTAGATAAAATATGGACAAACAATCAAAATTCAGCCAATAAAAAAAAATACTTATTTTTTATTTGTCACTCTTTTCAAATAATGGTTCGATATTTTGAATTAGGTAAAGTTATTGAAAGAGAGTCTCGTTCTTTTGGAATTGTTCCTGTTCATAAAACAAATTTTGGTAAGGAAGATAAAATATTAAAAAGCTTACCAAATCCTTTTTTAGCTGCCGATTTCAGAAATTGGCAGGCGATTCAACCTGATAAAAATAAATTTAGCGAACTTGATGCTAAGTTATTATGCATAGAAGATTATCACGCACACGATCCTAATTTGGAAAGAGCAATGATGGCAATTAGAATTTCCGATGAAATTTTTGGAACTCAGTTTCATCCGGAAGCTGATCCGGAAAGTATGTATTATCATTTTAAACAACCCGAAAAACAAAAAGAAGTTATTGAAGAATATGGGGAAGAAAAATTAAAAATAATGCTTGAAAGGCTTGAAACACCGGATAATATTACACTTACCAGAAATACCGTATTGCCAACTTTTTTGGATAATGCAATAATACAGTTAAAAAAACTTTAAGTTTATATCTGCTTAACAAATTTTCCTGAATTGGGTGGTATTTCTTTAAAGCCCACTTTTTGTAAATATTTTTTATGTGATTGAACATTACTTTCGGCATGTATAATTTTATATCCTTTTTCCGTAAAATGTTTTGATTGTGCAAAATAAACAAATCTGGCATTTTTTAAGTCTCTATAATCCGGTATTGCATAATCAAGTTCAATAAGAATTTCTGAAGGTGAAATTTCTTTGTAAACAAACAATCCGACCGGAATTAAATTTCTTAGTATAAAAAAACTTTTATCATTTTCAATTTCTTCTTCATTAAAATTTGGGAAAAATTGAGTAATATCTTGCCGGTAAAATTCAAGAAATTTTTTAAGTAGTGGACTATTTCCTTCTTCAAGGGCTAAAAGTGTAAAGTATTCTTTATTTACTTTTGTTTGTACAATATAGTAAATATCAACAAGTGCTATAAATCCGTTTAAAAGAAACACAGGGTAGGCATTAACTAATATTCCATACAACGAGAATGTTGCTGCCCCGATTAAATTTATTCTTCTTAAGTAATAAATATTTTTCATCATTAAGGATAATGCGACTAATACTGAGCCTATATATCCAATAACTTCTATATAATTCATATTTTTTTACTTTCTGTAAAGTAGTAAGTTAATTTTAAAAGGTATTTATTTTTTTGAACTGCTTTTGATACTATCTTAAAATAATCATTTTTTTTGTTTCGGTATAGTTGTTAGCTCTAAGTTGGTAATAATAAACACCGCTTGCTAAATTTTTTGCATCGAAAGTAATTTTATAATTACCGGATTTTTGTTTTTTATTTACAAGTGTAGCAACTTTTCTTCCAAGTATATCGTAAACTTTTAGTGTTACGAACCCCCCTGTGTTCCCCCCTGGGGGATTAAGGAGGGGTGGTATTATATATTTTATTGTTGTTGTGGGATTAAACGGGTTGGGAAAATTTTGTTCCAAATTAAATTTATTTGGAAAATTATTTGTTGTTTGTCCAATGCCGGTAACCAAACCGAAGTATTGTAAAATTCTTTTCATAAGCTCATTTCTATTTCCTTCATCACCAATAGTTTCAAAAGCAAAGGAAATATAAACAAGTTGCCCGTTTTCAGCGGCATCGCCAAAAGTTCCGCTGTATGCAATTCCTCCTTTTCTAAATACTCCATCTCTTTCGTATGTGTAATTTAAAATTGGAACAGCTCCGTTTACCGGTTCTATATCATCGGGTGAATCTTCCTTGTAAATTTCACCGAATGTTGTATGAAAAGATTCAAATAAAGTTCCGGTTTCCCCGTTTACTTCCTTAAGCAAAATATTTCCATCGTGCATTAAATTTGCTTTTAGATATTGATGGTAAAAAAGAGTATCTGAAAACTCATTATAACTGTGTTTTGTATCCAAATCCTTTCCGATATTATCTCCGGTAATAAAAAGTTTTCCTCCGCTCTCCAAATAATTTGCCAATTTATATTGTTCTTCGTTTGTTAAAGTATTGTCTTCAATGTCTTCATCTCCTGTAAACCAAACAACAATATTGTAATTATTTAAGTTAATGGTTTCATCCGTAACGGCATCATTTGAACAAGAAGAAATACTGACGGGAATATTTTCTCTTAGAGCGTTAAAGTAAGTGGTATTAAAATAATGCTGAGGTTTGCTCCAACTGCCGTTACCTCCGTATTTATCAAAGCCATCAACAATAAGAATCTTTTTATCAAGAGGTGAATTGATTGAACAAGAATAGATATCACTTTTGGGTGATTCTACATAATTTGAATCGATAGCGGTAATGTAAAAATTAAATTTTATTTTTGTTGATGGTGTAATGAAATCAAGCGGAGTATTAAAAAATATTTCCGTACTATCCGGATTTAATGAATATTCATCGGCGGCAAGTTTCCAATTATCCAAAGTGTTATCATCCGAATAGTAAATTCTATATCCTTTTAATTTGTT
Organism: Melioribacteraceae bacterium; assembly: GCA_026987055.1. GTDB lineage: Bacteria > Bacteroidota > Ignavibacteria > Ignavibacteriales > Melioribacteraceae > JALSNL01. The sequence continues at coordinate 6,893 of JALSNL010000255.1, forward strand.
AATTTTGTATTTATTCCAACTTAACGAAATTACATTGTTACTATCTACCGTTACGGTTTTTAATTCCGGCGGAAGTTTAATAATTGAAATAGGGAAAAGTTTTGAAGTTGAATTTCCTCTTGTATCTTCAGAAAAAATTTGAAGTAAGTAATCTCCGGCATCAAGAGTTTCAGTATCAAGATAATTATTCGAAACCGAGCGGGTAGAGTTAATTATGTTCTCACCTTTTCCGTTTGTAAGCCAGTAAGTCGGGTTACTTGTTGTAGCAATTCCTTTTACAAATGCATTGTGAACATCATCATTGTACGGAAGTCTGTAAAATCTGTATTTCATTCCATTATTTTGCGGTTCATAAATTACGGTAGATGTATCCGCAGATAAAATTCTATATCCGAGAATATATGTACCGTTGTTAGTATGAACAGAAGCGGGTCCGTTTCTTTCGGCAACTCTTATGATTATATCAACCTTGCCAACCAGAGCATTTGGCGATAATTTATTTGAAGTTCTGTCTTTTCTAAATTCTAATGTGCTTGGGTATATTACCGGAGCTTGTGTATCAATATAAGGTTTCAATCCGCCTTCCGGTCTTATGGGATTTATCGGAACTCCGATGTAAGAAGAAGACGGTTCTCTAAATTCTCTTTCAATTAAATGAACATGTGCCGCACCATTATAAATTGTTCCTATTATAGTTTGACCAACAATTACGTTTTGACCAATTTCCAATGATGGCGAAGGAACAACGTGATAATATGTAAGATGTTTTTTCTTGCCGTTAATTATCGATTTAACATTAATATATGAATTATAGCCGTTTGTAACTTTGTTGTAAACCGTTCCGTTTATAGAAGGATAAACAGGATTCCCGTCCGGTTCCCCTATATCCACAGCATTATGGAAATGATCGCTGCTAAGTGTATTTCTAAATTCACCGAATGTCCCGTTTATTCCTCTTGTTTGATTAAACGGCTTAACAGGCCAAGGGTAATGCGTTGTATCACTTTGGGCAAAGTAAGTTATGTAAAAAGATAAAAGTAATATAAAAGATGTTCTCATTTTCATAATGAAAAATAAACATTATTTGAATGCTTATGAAATAAATCCACAAAAAAGAATTTGGTGAGCTAGCCGAATAAAAGAAATTAATTAAAAATAACTGAAAATACAGAGCCTTTATTTTTTTTGCTATTTACTTTTATTTCGGCATTGTTTAAGTCAGCGTAGCTTTTTACTAAAGAAAGTCCCAACCCAATACCTTCGTAGCTTCTGGTATAACCTTGTTCTTCTTGAGAAAAAGCTTCAAACATTGTAGGCATATATTCTTCTGCTATTCCAATACCGGTATCAATAATATCAACTTGAATTTTACCAAATTCATTTACGAACGGTTTTATTGTAACCGAACCTTCTTTCGTATATTTAATTGCATTATCAATTAAATTCATAAATAATTGACTGACTGAGTATTGGTCTAAAACTAATTTTAAAGGTTTATCCGGTTTAATTAAATTTAATTTTAATCCTTTGTCTTCTGCTTTGGTTAGTTGTTCAACTAGTAACGGATAAAGTACATCTTTATAAATATCAACTTCAGTTAAATCTATTTTATATTGTTGGTTCTTAATTTTAGAAATATTTAATATCAATTCTATTGTTCTTGTTAAACGATTGCCGCCTCTTTCAATAAAATTAAAAGTCTCGGCAAGTTCATCGCTTATTACATCTTTAAGCTCAGATTTTATTAAAGAAGAAAAACTTAAGATGGAATTTAACGGAGTTCTAATTTCATGAGAAATTTGAGCCAAAAATTCCGATTTTAATTTAGCTGATTCTTCTGCTTCTTTTCTTGCCCGTATTAACTCTTCTTCGTATTTTTTCCTTTCCAAAACGCTGTTTACGTGTGAAGCTACCAATTCCAGCACTTCTTTGTTCTCGTTTGTATATCGTGTGCCGTTAAAATCTTTTATTATTATTGCTCCAATAATTTTTTCTTTTAACTTTAACGGAACTCCAACAAAAGAGTGGGGAAGATTTTTATAGTCAGGGCTATATTTATTACTTAGTAATTCTTCTATTTTATTTTTATCCAATAAAACAGAATCATTTTCATTTTTTAGTAATTCAAATTCTTTGTTTAATGTTTTTTTCTCATCAGTGTTAAATTCATTTTTAATATATGGATATTCAATTTTCTTATCAGAGTTGTTTTCCAAACAAACAGCAAAATTTCTAACCGGCATAATATGACTAATAGCATTATGAATAGAAGTAAATAATTCTTCAGGCTCAATTGATTTGCTGGAAAGTTTTGAAATTTCCAAAAGTACTGATTGAACTAATTCGTTTTTTAATCTATCGGAAATATCAACTATAGTGCTTATTCTTAATTTTTCACTTTCTTCATTGTTGATACTTTGATTTGTTGATAAAACATAAAAATATGTCCCATTTTTATGTTTAACCTTTTCTTCAAGCTTTAGTATGCCTGCGGTGTTAAAAGTTTTTTTATGGTTTTCCAGTAAATTATCTTTAGAATCATGCGCAGATATTTTAGTAAAATGTTCCCCTTCTAATTCATCTATTTTATAGCCAAATAATTTTGCATATTCCTTATTTACACGTACAAAGTTGCCATCGTAATCAACAATACACATTGCATTTTTACTTTGAGCAAAGTTCTGTTCAAAAAGTTGATTGTGGAGTTTTCCATTTTCCAACTTAGTGTCTGTATTTTCAAGTATATTATTTTTATTTGCCATATAATTTCTTTTTCGGGTACAGTTTTGATGTTATTATCGGAAATTCTTTTTTGTTTTTTAAATATTATTAATTCTTTAAACAGCTTTCAAAAAAGTACTCCTTTGGGTATCTTTAATTTTCTCAAATTTAAGAAAGGTTATTACTTTGTTAATGATAGAAATATTACCGGATAAATGTGATTTTTGTGGTTGTTGTGTGGGCGTTTGTCCGGAAGATGCAATAGAGTTAAAAGAGGCAAATATAAAAATTATAGAAGAACTTTGTACAAATTGTAATAAATGTGTTTGGTCTTGTCCCATAGAAGTTCTTAAATTTAACAGAAATGGTGTAAAGGTAGAAAATAAATGAAAAATCAATACGATATAATTGTTGTTGGAGCAGGTCCATCCGGTTCAATGGCAGCACGCTTTGCAGCTGAAAAAGGAGTTTCCGTTTTGATGTTGGAAAAAGACAGAGATGTGGGTTATCCCGTTAGATGTGGTGAAGCTGTTAGTGAAGCAGGAATTACAGAGTTTATTGAAATAGATAAAAGATGGATTTCTACGGAAATAAATAATTTTAGCTTTATTGCACCGGATAAAAGCGAAGTTATACTGCCTCTTCCTGATAGAGGCTATATTCTTGAAAGAAAAATATTTGATTATGCATTGGCAGAATCTGCAGCAAAAGCCGGTGCGGAAATTCAAACCAGAGCCTATGTTTACGATTTAATTTTTGATGGAAATAATGTTTCCGGTGTTAAAGTGGAAATTGGTGGCGAACAAAAAGAAATCAAAGCTAAAATTGTAATTGCTGCCGATGGAGTTGAATCCAGAGTAGGACGTTGGGGCGGATTGAAAACTTATACGGATTTCAGAGAAATGGAAAGCGGCGTGCAGGTTACGGCATCGAACATTCCGGTTAATCAAAATACAATTTATTTTTACTTTGGAGAAAAAGTTGCACCCGAAGGCTATTTATGGGTTTTCCCTAAAGGTAATAATTTAGCCAATATTGGTCTTGGTGTAAGCGGAATGATAGGCAAAAAGAAATCCGCATTAGTATATTTAAATGAATTTATGGAAGAACATTATCCTGATGCACCAATATTAACACGGGTTGCCGGCGGAATTCCCTGTACGGTTACTTTAGATAGAATTGTAACAGACGGTTTAATGTTGGTTGGTGATGCTGCCAGACAAATTAATCCTTTATCCGGTGGTGGAATTGCAAGTGGAATGATTGGAGGCAGTATTGCCGGAAAAGTTGCCGGTGAAGCTATTAAGAAAAATGATCTTTCCTATATCTATCAATATGAAAAAGATTGGAATAACAGATTAGGTAAAAGACATAAAACATTTGATAATATCAAAAACGGAATTTTCCATTTTAGTGACGACAAATTTAATAGCATAGCAAAATCAATACTTAAAGTGCCTATTGAAAAACGGACATTAGGTAATATTTTTAAAATTGCATTATTTAACAATCCTTCATTGCTATTAGATGTTGCAAAGGTATTTTTTCAAAAATGAAAGTATCAAATCGAAAAAAAAATAACAGCGCTGCTTTTAGAAAAGAGTGGGAAAGCGAAATTACATCTTTATTTGCTCAGAAATTATCTTCTGAAGACTTAAAAATAATAAGTGAAAAATTTGGGCAAATTTCTGATAAATATATTGAATCTGTTATAGAAGATTCTACAAAAAAATTTAAACTTGAAAAAGAAAAAGTTGAAAAAAAATTAGAAATAAATCAGCAATATTTACAAAACATACTCCATTTTTCGGAAAATGCTATTGCTGTTATTGGTAAGAATGAAGAATTTATATCATGGAATGAAAGTGCCGAAAGAATTTTTGGCTATACCAAAAAAGAAATTCTCGGTAAAAAATCATCATTCCTTTTGCCCGAGGGAGAAAAGTATAAAGAAGAATTAAAAAGTATAATTGCAGAAGTTGATAAAAAAGGTTCTTCAAAAATTATTGATACCGAACGTAAAACAAAAGACGGAGAAATAATTCCTGTACAACTGCACGTTGCAAAATTGCCCGGTAAAGATAATGAATATACCGGAAGAACAGTTGTAATTACCGATGTTAG
>JALSNL010000256.1 GCA_026987055.1 Melioribacteraceae bacterium
AGATATTCAAAAAGGTGAAACTTTTAATAAAGTTATTGATAAACTTTACAGTAAAAAGGTAATTCCGAATAAGAGAAACTTTAAAATTATTTCTTTTCTTTTAGGTGCCGATAAAAATATAAAAGCCGGACGATATGAAATTCCTAATGGTCTTAGTTATATTGATTTGCTTTCCATATTGATTAAAGGTAAACCGAAGAAGCAAATAAAAGTTACAATTCAAGAAGGAATATGGCAAAAAGATTTGGCCAAACTTTTACATAAAGAACTCGGAATAGATGAAAAAGAATTTTTGGATTTGTGCAAAGATAAAAAATTTATAAAATCATTAGGGCTTAATGTTAAAAATCTACAAGGATATTTATTACCTGAAACGTATTATTTTTATGAAGGCAGCACAGCCAAAGAAGTTATTAAAAAGTTAAGTGCATCTATGCAAAAGATTTTTTCAAACAAAGAAGTTTTAGAGCAGATGAAAAAACGTAATCTTACGCAGCATCAAATTTTAACAATGGCATCTATTGTTGACGGTGAATCCAATAAGGTTAGCGAGTTTAAAAGAATTGCCGGTGTTTATTATAACCGTTTGAAAAAAGGTTGGAAATTACAAGCTGATCCTACGGTACAATATGTTGCCAGACAAAAAAGAAAAAAAGTTAATAAAATTTATTATAAAGATTTGGAAATTGATTCCAAATATAACACTTACAAATATTATGGTTTACCACCGGGTCCAATAAATAATCCCGGTAAAGATGCAATAATGGCGGCTCTTTATCCTGAAGAACATAATTATTTTTATTTTGTTGCAAATGGTAACGGCGGACATAATTTTTCAAAATCAGGCAAAGAGCATCAACAACAAGTGAACAGGTACAGAAATTGGCGAAGAAACAGATAATTAGAATACTGGTTTTAATTGTAATATTGATTGGGCTGCAGAAATGTGCGCATCAGTTACCACCGCCTGGAGGTGAAGTTGATAAAGAACCTCCGATTGTTATAGAAACTTATCCTCAAAACGGCACAACTGATTTTAAAGATAATTTTGTGGAAATTACATTTTCGGAATATGTAAATAAAAGAGCAATCAGAAACGCAATATTCATTTCGCCTATAATTGAAGGGGCTTTGGAATATAGTTGGACAAACACAACTGTTGAAATAACATTCCCAGATACTTTAAAAAAGAATACAACGTATTCATTGATTGTCGGAACGGAAGTAACGGACGTAAATAACAATAATTCTATGGTGGCTCCGTTTACATTAACTTTTTCTACCGGTAATAAAATTGATAGTGCAAAAATATCCGGAAATGTTTACGATAAGAAAAACGAAGGTACGTTGATTTTTGCTTACAAAGATTTTGCCGATACACTCGATATTACCGAAGACAAACCGGATTATATTTCTCAAGTGGATAAAAAAGGTAAGTTCCTGTTTACAGGTTTAGGACTTGGGAATTATAAAATATTTGCTATTGACGATGCTTTCAAAAATTATGTTTATAATATCGGAGAAGATAGAATCGGTATTCAATCATCCGAAATTAAAATTGAAAACAATAAAGATGAAATCAACGAATTAAATTTTTTCTTAACTAAAGATGATACTTTAGAACCGCATATTCAAAAAGTTACTATGACCGATAGATATCATCTAACGGTTGAATTTAATGAACCGATAGACAGTAGTAAATTGAGTGTAAATAATTTTACGGTTTTTGATTCTACAAATAACTCTAAACATAGTTTACATTATCTCTTCAAAGGAAAGGGAAAGAACAAATATATTTTATGTCTCAAGGATTCACTGAATCCGGAAAATAAAAATTATCTTAATATGAAAAATATTTTGGATAAAAATCAAAATCGATTGTCTTTTGAAAGTATTGATTTTACGGTTAGTGATAAACCCGATACAAACGCTCCGAAGCTTTCTACAATTGTTACAAAATACAGAGGTAATACAATTGATTTTCTTAATCCGGAATTTACGTTAATGTTTACGGATGCAATAGACACATTAAAAGCAAAAAAAGGAATTAAATTGTTTGATAAAGATAGCTTGGCAGTTCCTTTAACTATTGATATTATTGATGATGCAGCGTTTGATGTGAAAGTAAAAAATAATCTAAAACCAAAGCAAAAATATTTTTTATTGTTAAATCATAATTTCTTTATTGATATTGCAGGTAATAAAACAGATACAACTATTAAGAAACGTATTTTAACAATTAGTAAATTGGAATTTACCGGAGCAATGGGAAAAATTCTCGGTAGTAAAAATAAAAATCTAAAAGTTGTTCTGGAACCTTTGGAAAGAGGAAGTAAATCGGTTCAAACAAATATAAATAAAAAATCGGAATTTACTTTTAACCGAATAATTCCGGGCAATTATTTGCTTTGGGTTTATGACGATAAAGATAGTAATAATACTTATTCTTATGGGAAAGTTAAACCGTTTCAATTTTCAGAAAGATTTAAATATTATAAAGATACACTTAAACTTAAGGCTCGGTGGCCGGTTGGTGATATTTTTATAGATTTTAATTAAAAGAAATAAAAAATTAAAGATTAAAATAGAGGTATTACTGTGGAAAAACTAATTGAATGCGTACCAAATTTTTCCGAAGGGAAAGATATGTCTGTAATTAAGCAGATAACCGATGTGATAGAAAAAGTAGAAAATGTTAAATTGCTTGATGTTGATCCCGGTGCGGATATGAATAGAACGGTTGTAACATTTGTCGGTAAACCCGAAGGCGTAAAAGAAGCTGCATTTCAAGCAATTAAAAAAGCTTCGGAACTTATTGATATGTCTTCGCACAAAGGTTCGCATCCTAGGATGGGCGCAACTGATGTTTGTCCGTTTGTTCCCGTAAGCGGTGTTACTACGGAAGAATGTATTGAACTTTCGAAGGAAGTTGCAAAACGGGTTGGCGATGAATTACAAATACCTGTTTACTTGTAT
>JALSNL010000257.1 GCA_026987055.1 Melioribacteraceae bacterium
TGAAGATGATCTCAAAGGTAAAAAATCGGAATCATCCAAGTATGAACAAGAACTGAATAATTTAAGACATACAAGACAAGAGATTTCCGATAGAATCCATAATGCTCAAATTAAGAAAAATGAGATTTCAATTCGTTTTGAAAATCTAATTAATCATATTAAAGAAGAATACAGTTACGAACTTCAAAGAAAAGATTTTGATGATATGGAAACTTTCGATTTTGATACGGTTCGTTCTGATGTTCATACATTAAAAGAGAAAATTAAAAATTTAGGACCAATAAACTTACTTGCTTATTCGGAATATGAAGAAGAAAATGAACGATTGGAATTTCTTCATCAACAAAGAGATGATTTAATAGAATCTGAAAAGGACTTAATTAAAACTATAAAAGAAATCAATGAAACAGCGGAAAATGTTTTTGTAGAAACTTTTGAAGCTATTAGAGAAAACTTTAAAAAGATTTTCCAATCTGTATTTAATCCGGGTGACGAAGCTGATTTAATTATGGAAGACGGCGTAGATCCGCTTGAAGCAAAAATTGAGATTATAGCAAAACCAAAAGGCAAACGTCCTACCGGAATAGAATTGCTTTCCGGAGGCGAAAAAACATTAACTGCAACAGCATTACTTTTTGCAATTTATCTTGTAAAACCAAGTCCGTTCTGTATTATGGATGAAGTTGATGCTCCTTTGGATGATGCCAACATAGATCGTTTCACTAATTTATTAAGAGATTTTAGTGATAATACTCAATTTATAATTGTTACACATAACAAGCGAACAATGGAAGCCGCAGAAAATATGTACGGAGTTACAATACAAAACGAAGGTATTTCAAAATTAGTTGGTGTTCAATTTAATGATCAAATAAGTGTAAAAGCATAATGGCGTTGGGCGAGCATAATTTTAAATTCTATGTGGATTTTGACGGAACAATCACAACCGAAGATATTGGCGAAGAAATGTTTGTTCAATTTGGTGATGCTGAAAAGAGTTATCGGATAATTAAAGAATGGTTGGATGGAAAAATCACCTCAAAAGATGTTTGGATTCAACTTTGCAATAGCATAGAAAAGTTTGATAAAGAAAAATTTGACGATTTTCTTCTCAAAGCTCCGGTTGATAAAAACTTTCATAGTTTTTTGGAATATTGCAAAAAACATTCATTTGATGTTACAATTTTAAGCGACGGACTTGATTATTATATTAACAAAATCAGTAAGCAAGAAAACTTTGATAAAGTAAAAATTTATAGTAATAAATTAAAAATTACAAAAGAAGGAAAACTTATTCCGGAATTTCCATATACTGATGAAGAATGTAACCTTTGTGCAAATTGTAAAAGGAATCATATTATATCAACATCAAGCGACGATGATATAACTATTTACATAGGCGATGGTTGGTCGGATACTTGTGCTGCTCAGCATTGCGATTTTATTTTTGCCAAAAGGTCTTTGTTGAAATTTTGCGAAAAAAACAGTGTGCCTTATTTCCCTTTTAACAACTTTAATGATGTATTAAAAATTGTTGAAAAACTAAGAATAAAAAAGAGAATAAAAAAACGTAACCAAGCAATGCTTAAAAGACGTCAAGTTTATATGCAAGGGTAACAATAATAAAATAACATAAATTACTTTACTCTTATGAAACTGTTTTTATTGATTTTAAAATACATAAGAGAATGATTTTTTATATAACAATTAGCCGGTTTTTTCCGGCGCTCACAAACTGTGTGCTACAATCTTAAAAAAAGAAACACATGAAAAAATTATCACGGATATTATTTAAATATAGAAGTTATACACCTATTCCATTTGTAATTATAATGCTCATTTTCCATAATGCAAGTTTAACAAGCATTTTAACCGGGCTGGTAATTGCTTTAATCGGAGAAGGATTTCGATTCTGGGGAGTTTCTTACGCCGGCAGTGAAACACGAAGGACAAATGAAGTAGGCGGTTCATATTTGGTTATAAGCGGACCTTTTGCACATCTACGCAATCCGCTTTATCTTGGTAATATTTTAATTTATACCGGAATCGGCATAATGTCAATGGCATTGTTTCCTTTTTTGCAAATAGTAGCTTTCTTGTTTTTTTATTTTCAATATAGAGTTATTATAATTGGCGAAGAAGAATATTTGCATAAAACTTATGGTAAACAGTTCGAAGAATTTAAACAAAATGTTCCGAGGCTTATTCCAAGAATAACACCGTACAAAGCGGAAAACGTTAAACAACCACCTTTAGATTTGAAGGCAGGATTGCGTTCCGAAAGAAGAACATTACAGGCTTTAACAATAATTAGCTTTTTAATTGTAATAATTTTTATTGCGAAATAAATTTGAATAAAAAACTTATGATAATTGCCGGAGAAGCTTCCGGAGATTTACACGGTTCGGCTCTAATTACCGAACTAATGAAATTGGATAGTTCCATACAGATCTTCGGTATTGGCGGTAATAAAATGATTAAGCAGGGAATGAATACACTTTATCACATAAACGATATGGCTTTTTTAGGTTTTTCGGAAATTATTAAACATTTGCCTTTTATTAGAAAGGTGAAAAAAAAATTATTAAACTTTGCCGAAAAAGAAAAAATTAAAACCGTTGTATTAATTGATTATCCCGGATTTAATCTTAGCATTGCAAAATCATTTAATAAAAAAGGCATTAAAAACATTTATTACATTTCACCTCAAATTTGGGCGTGGGGAAATAAGCGAATAAAAAAAATAAAAAAACTTATTTCAAAAATGATTGTACTCTTCCCTTTTGAAAAAGAAATGTATGAGCAAAACAATATTGATGTTGAATTTGTCGGACATCCGTTGGTAAAGAAAATTTCAAATTATAATTTTCTTTCCAAAGAAGAATTGATTACTAAATATAGTTTGGATACAACAAAAGAAATACTACTTCTTTTGCCCGGAAGCAGAAAACAAGAATTGGAAAAAATATTTCCC
>JALSNL010000258.1 GCA_026987055.1 Melioribacteraceae bacterium
TTGTTTATTATAAACCGGCGGTAACTTTCAATTATTTATCAGTCCCTTATAAAAAAGAATCTTTTGGTTAAACAATGCTTTTATAAAAAATAAAAACAAAATTTATTTTAACTGTTTATCAATTTATTAAAGCAAACCCACTTAAAAATAATTTTTATAATTTATACAACCTTTCATTTACTTATACGTCTTATCATTTGTCAATAATTTTTGTAACAAAAACTATTTTTAATTCGTCTATACAATATAACCGGAAAATCTTCGTTTACTACAGAAAAAGAAAAGGCTTATGAAAAGAATAACAATTTTACTCGCATTATTAATTACATCATTAATATTCTCACAAAATAAAATTAAAAAAGCACCCAATGTTTTTGCACATAAAGTAAAAGGTAAAATTATTTTGGACGGATTATTAAAAGAATCCGTTTGGCAAACAAAACCGGCGGAAGGACTAATTCAAAAAGAGCCGGAAGAAGGAAAACCTGAAACCCAAAAAACAAAAGTTTGGGTAGCGTATGATAATAACAATCTATACGTAGCAGCAAAACTTTATGATACGAATCCGGAATTAATTGATAAAAGCTTGATGAGACGGGATAATATAACCGATTCCGATTGGTTCTTTTTAGTTTTGGATACATACAACGATGATAGAAACGGTTATTCTTTCGGTGTAAATGCCGGTGGTTCAATTATAGACGGAACTATTTATAATGACGGATGGGATGATTTTTCTTGGGACGGTGTTTGGGAATCTAAAACTAACATTGATAAAGAGGGCTGGACTGTTGAAATTAAGATTCCTTTTTCTCAATTAAGATTCCGTGAATCGGACAAAATGGTTTGGGGAATAAATTTCGGGAGAAATATAAAAAGAAACGGTGAAAATTCTTTTTATCAAATGGTACCTAAAAAAGAAAGTGGTTTTGTTTCTCACTTTCCCGATTTAATTGGACTAAATGGGATTAAACCGAAACAGAGAATAGAAGCGCTGCCTTATATTGTACAAAAGGCAAGCTATTTGGTGCATAATGATAAAGATCCTTTCTATAAAGGAAACCAATATCAAACATCAATTGGTGCTGATTTTAAAATTGGTGTTGGCAGTAATTTTAATATTGATGCAACAATAAATCCGGATTTTGGTCAAGTAGAAGTTGATCCTGCGGTTGTAAATCTCTCTGCATTCGAAACATTCTTCCAAGAGAAGAGACCGTTTTTTATTGAAGGACAAAATCTATTTTACTTTGGTGTTGGAGGGGCAAATAATAACTGGAATTTTAATTTTGGGAATCCTGAACTTTTTTACTCAAGAAGAATTGGAAGAGCACCGCAAGGTAATACGCCCTCTTATAATTATATAGATCGTCCTAAAGAAACAAGAATTTTAGGAGCTGCAAAATTAACCGGTAAAATTGATGATTCTTGGTCATTAGGATTAATTAGTGCGGCAACAGAAAGAACTTATGCTACTTTGGATAATAACGGAAAACTTACGGAACATGAAGTTGAGCCGTTTACACATTACGGAGTATTACGTTCCAAAAAAGAATTTAACAATGAAAGGCAATCATTAGGTTTTATGATAACAAGTGTTAATAGAGATTTGCGAACCGACGACTTAAAAAATACTTTGAATAAAAATGCTTATACATTTGGTGTTGACGGTTGGACGTTTTTAGATACCGGAAAAGTATTTGTTCTTACCGGATATACAATTGGTTCTTACGTTAGCGGAACAAAACAACGAATTACAGATTTACAAAAAAGTCCATACCGTTATTTTCAAAGACCGGATGCAACTTACAATGTACTTGATACCAACAAAACATCTTTAACGGGTACTTATTCTAGAATTACATTAAATAAACAGAAAGGTAATTTTTATTTGAATGCTTCGGTTGGTGCCGTAACACCCGGTTTTGAAAATAATGATTTGGGATTTCAGTGGATGGCCGATAGAATAAACGGTGCTTTGGTTTTAGGTTATCGTTGGTTTCAACCCGATAGTTTATTTAGAAGAAAATATTTGTATGCAGCACATTCACGCAATTACGATTTTGAAGGTAATTTAACAAATAATGTTTATATGCTTTTTAGTTATGTTCAATTACACAATTATTATACATTAGGTTTTAGAGCTTGGTATAACACGGAAAGTATATCAAAATCCACCACAAGAGGCGGACCGTTAGTTAAAACCCCAAGTGGAATGTTTATTGGCGGTTCCGTTTCATCAGATAGCAGAAAGAATTTAATATTTGATCTTGGCGGTAGTTATAATAAAGATGAGTTAGGTGGTTACGGCAATTCGATAAATCTGGAGGTTTCATGGAAACCCAGTTCCCAATTATCATTAAGTATTTCACCGGAATATTCATCTTATTTAAGTAAACGGCAGTGGGTTGGCAAGTTTAATGATGATTTGGCAAAAAATACGTTTGGTAAAAGATACGTTTTTTCCGATCTGAAAAGGGAATCGGTTTCTGCAAGTATTAGAATGAGTTGGTCTTTTACACCAACACTTAGTTTACAGCTTTATCTGCAGCCGTTATTAGCAATTGGTAAATATTCAAGCTTTAAAGAACTTGAAAGACCGCAAGCATTAAATGATAAAGTTTACGGAGAAAACGGCTCAACAATTTTATATAATGCTGAAGATAATATTTATGAAGTTGATCCGGATGGAAATGGTCCGGCAGAACAATTTAGCTTTGGAAATCCGGATTTTAATTATAAATCATTACGCGGAACTATTGTACTGCGTTGGGAAGTTTTACCGGGTTCTATTTTGTATCTTGTTTGGTCGCAAGACAGAGCTAACTTTAATGATCCGGGAGAGTTAAAATTCGGCAGAGATTTTTCTAATCTTCTAGGCTCGGAAAGTAATAATATTTTTCTTGCTAAGTTTTCTTATTGGTTGGATTTTTAATAAATTAAAAATATCTTATA
>JALSNL010000259.1 GCA_026987055.1 Melioribacteraceae bacterium
AAATACCCGAAGCCGGAATTGAAGTAATGAAAATAATTAACGAAAGATTTTTATGAAATGTTATTCGGTTAAAAAGTATAAATCAAAAGCCCAACTTCACCAAAGAAGTTGGGCTTTTAAGTAAATGTAATCGGTAAGATTTAAAGGTATTAAAACTTTACTTTTCCCTAATAAATAAATATTATTGTAATATAACTTTATGCGTTATAAGGTACTATGATAAAAAGTTTTGGAGATAAAGAAACCGAAAAATTGTACATTACCGGGATTTCAAAAAAATATCCTCAAGCAATTATAAAAACCGCCGTTCGAAAATTAGACTACCTTAACGCGGCAAAAAATATTAATGACTTAAAAATACCTCCGGGTAATAGATTGGAAAAACTAAGCGGTATGTTAAAAGGTATGTATAGTATTAGAATAAACAAGAAGTTTAGGATAATATTTAATTTCCAAAATTCACTTGCTACCAATGTTCAAATAGTTGATTATCATTAAAAGGTAAATAAAATGATCAAATTAAAACGTTCTCCTTCGCATCCGGGACAAATTTTAAGGGAAGACTTTTTACATGAATTTGGAATTACCCAAACCGAATTGGCATATGCACTCGGTACAACTTTTAGAACAATTAATGAAATAATTAATGAAAAAAGAAATATTAGTACGGAAATGGCAATTAAGCTTTCGAAATTTTTTGGTACTAGTATTGAACTTTGGTTAAATCTGCAAAATCAGTATGATATTTACAAAGTTTATAAAAAGAAAAAAAAATTACTTGACAAAGTTCGTCCCATAAAAGTAAGGAAAGTAAAAAAAACTTAAACCGATGAAAACCATTTTATCCGTAATTTCAATTCTGCTAATTATATTTATCAACGGCTGCAGCAACAACCGTAACGAAGTTGTAGTTTATACAAGTGTTGACCAAGTTTTTTCCGAACCTGTCTTAAAAGATTTTGAACAACAAACGGGAATAAAAGTAAAAGCACTTTACGATACCGAAGAAACTAAATCTACCGGTGTATTAAATAGAATTATTGCCGAAAAAAATAATCCTCAATGCGATTTATTTTGGAGCGGCGATCCGGTTAGAGCAATTGTTTTGAAAAATAAAAATATTTCGTTCCCATACAATTCCAAAGATGCCGAAGATATAAATCCGGTTTACAGAGATCCCGAAAACTATTGGACAGGCTTTTCCGCACGGGCTAGAGTTCTGATATACAACAAAAAATTACTGAAAGAAGAAGATGTTCCGCAATCCGTTTTTGATTTGACAAACAAAAAACTAAAAGGAAAATTTGCAATTGCAAATCCTTTATTCGGAACTACAACTTTTCATATTGCGGCATTGTTTACTTTGCTTGGAGATGAAAAAGCAAAACAATTTCTTGCGGACTTAAAGAAAAACAAAGTGGTTATTGCCACAAGTAACGGCGATGTAAAAAAACGCGTAATGCAAGGTGAAGTTTTTTGCGGCTTAACGGATACGGACGATGCTTTTGAAGCTGCAAAGGAAGATACAAATATTGGTTTTGTTTTTTTAGACCAAAATGGAATTGGCAGTTTGGTAATTCCGAACACGGTTAACTTAATAAAAAAATCTCCTAATCAAAATAATGCAAAACTTTTGTTTGATTTTCTTTTAAGCAAAAAAACAGAGGCAAAGTTAGCTAAGCTTTGTGCTCAAATGCCTTTACACAAAGGTGTGCAAGTTCCAAAAGATGTTCCGTCTTTGGATAATATTGTGCCTATGAAAATTAATTTCGATGAAACTGCTACAGAGTTGGAAAAAATTCAACCTTTCCTTAAAAAGTGGCTCAATAATTAATTTCGGAAATGAATAATAATATTAAATTCATAAATTTTTTCAACGGACATAAATTTTTTGCTGCGGTATATTTATTCTTTTTTCTTTTTATAATCCTTCCGGTTTTTTACATATTTGCAAACACTTTTCTATTCGACAATTCGTTAGTATCAAATATAAAACAACTTGACAAAAATACATTTCTTTTACTACTCAATAGTTCAATTGTTGCTTTTGTTGTTTCTTTGTTCGCAACTTTTATCGGAAGTGTTTTGGGTTTTTTGTTATACAAAACAAACTTAAAGTATAAAGGATTTTTCAAAATATTATTTTTAATTCCTTTGCTGATTTCACCTTATATTCTTGCAGTTGCTTGGAAAGATTTTTTCTCTGTTTTTTTTCAAAATGCAAAAATAATTTCTTCATACTTTGGTGTGGTGTTGGTTCAAGTGTTTATTTATACTCCGCTTGCAATGATAATTGTGGGAAATGCTTTTACAAACATAGATGCACATTTGGAAGAAAGCGGTTTACTTATTACAAATGTTAAAGACGTTATTCTTAAAATAGAACTTCCGCTAATTAAACCGGCAATATTTAGTTCATTCGTGTTAATTTTTATTTTTACTATTTCCGGTTTTTCCGTTCCGGCATTTTTCGGAATCCGAGTTTTTACTACGGAAATATTTACTCAATTTTCAGCATTCTACAATCATTCGCTGGCAATTCTTCAATCCTTTTTACTTGTAGCCGTATGCGTGTTTTTACTTTTAACCGAAAGTAAATATATTTCAAATGCATCTTTTTTATCCGTAGGAAGCAAAGGAACAAATAAAAAATTATTTCCGAGTAATAATACACACATATTATTTTTAACAATATGGTTTTTAATTTCGGTAATTCTTCCGTTTATTACACTTGTTGTTCAATCGTTTAGTAAAGGTACAAGCGATATAATAAAAGCATTTGATTTGTTGGAATCTGCAGTTGGTAATTCAATAGGTTTTGCATTGCTGGCTTCGGCGTTAATTGTTATTGTGGGATTTGTTGCGGCATATTATTCAAACACACAAACCAAATCAAGTTCAAATTTTTTTGATTGGAGTTTGCTAATTGTCTTTACAATTCCTTCCA
>JALSNL010000260.1 GCA_026987055.1 Melioribacteraceae bacterium
TGCAGAAGATTATGGTAAAATGAATTAGAATTAATCTGTTTTCCAGTTAAAATTATACTTAATAAAACCAATTAAACTATCAGCCAAAATATTTTGTTCCTTAATATTCGGATGACCTTTTGTATTTTTATACGGAACAAACAATGTATAAATATTTTTATCATTCAACTTTGATGCGGCACTTTTTACATAACCAGGCCAAGGAGAGCCTTTTTTTGTGATATCCATATTTCCTAACATGCAAATTATTTTTGTATCGGGATATTTATCACGTATTTTTTTTACAAAATTTTTATATGCATTTATTATAAACTCTTTACTAGGAGCTTTTTTACCAAAGCGATTTTTAAACTCCTCAAATTCCGGTCTATTTACTAACCACGAATCATTTTGAAGAAGATTTATAACAACTAAATTGGGGGTTGATTTTGTGAAATCCCATTTACTGTTTTTATCAGCCGGATTTAATCTGTAGTACATTTCATCCATTATCATAGGAAACCAACTGATTGTTATTCCAATACCGCTTCTTGCAATACAATTAAAATCAGCATTAAAATATCTTGCCGTTATTGCAGCGTAACTATTATAACAATTTGTATTTGTACCTTCCGGAGAATCTTTACCGCTTGTATCTTCCACCGCATATCCCGCAGTAATGGAATTTCCGTAAAATTCTATTAACTTTTTATTTTTGTTGATCTTTAATAATTCTGCACTTTCATCAAGTTGGATTCCGTAAAACAATGTCTTACCTTTAGTCCATTCTGTTCTTTTAAATAATGTAACCGTATGAATTCCATTTTCTAAATCCGAAGTTAAACGGTACATTTTTTTGAAAGAGTCGGTATGCAGAATTGTTTTTACTTTTCCGTCTATGATTATATTAAAATAGTTTTCACCTTTCTCATCTTTTAAGAGCAGCGAAAGATTTTTCCCTTGAAAATTTACTGTAATTGATGAACCCGACCAATAAATTTCTTTACATGAATCAGTTTCACCAATTCTTCCCATATATTTAATTCTACTGTCTTTAAATGTAAAATTTTGTTTAACGCCGGATTTACAACCGGTAAACAGAAAAGTGTAAAAAAGAAGAAATACAAAAATTATAAATTTTTTAAATACGGATTTATAACCGGAGTATTTTAAAATTTTGAAATTAACCATTTTTAATAACCGAATAAACGTGGAATTAACAAACTTAAATCTTCTATATATGTTACTAATAATAAAGCAACAATCATAGCAAGAAACATTGGTATCAACGGTTTAATTACTTTTGTAATAGGTAAATTTGCAACGGAACAACCAACAAACAAAACACTACCAACCGGCGGTGTACAGAGCCCTACACTTAAATTCATCACCATAATAATTCCAAAATGAATAGGATTAACACCAAGCTGTACAACAACCGGTAAAAATATAGGAGTGAATATTAATACTGCCGGTGTCATATCCATAAATGTTCCGATGAATAGAAGTATTACATTGATAATAATTAAAATTACTATTTTATTACTTGAGAGAGCTAACAAAGCATTAGCAACATTTTGCGGAATATTTTCATACGCCATAACCCAACTCATTGCCATTGACGTACCAACCAACAACATTACAATAGCTGTTGTAGATGCACTAGTGAGCAAAATATTTGGTAAATCCTTAAATTTAATTTCTTTATAAACAAATACCGAAAGAATAAATGCATACAAAACCGCAATTGCCGAAGCTTCCGTTGCAGTAAAGTAACCGGCAACAATACCACCGATTACAATAAAGATTAACATTAAACTAGGTAAGGCTTCTAAAAATTTTTTAACTGCAAAACTAAAACTAAATTCAAAATTAACTTTGTAATTATGTTTAATAGCATAAACATAAGCAACAATCATAAGAGAAAGTCCGAAAATAATACCGGGAATATAGCCGGCAAGGAAAAGTGCTGCAATAGAAACACCACCGCTAGCTAATGAATAGACTATTAAAATATTACTTGGCGGAATTATTAAACCGGTAGTAGCAGAAGTAATATTAACAGCAGCAGAAAATGATTTATCATATCCTTCTTTTTCCATAACCGGAGTCATAAAACCACCGATTGCCGAAGCCGCTGCAACTGCCGAACCGGAAATTGCACCGAAAAACATTGCGGCAAGAATATTAACAAATGCCAATCCGCCGGGAAGTTTACCAACTAATACTTTGGCAAAATCAATTAAGCGTCTGGCAATTCCACCGCTATTCATAAGTTGACCGGCAAATATAAAAAACGGGATTGCAAGTAATGCAAAACTATCAATTCCCGTAGCCATACGTTGGGCAACAGTTGTTAATGAAGGTAAAGTATTTATGCTAAGCAGCATTGTTAACAGACTTGATATTCCAATGCTAAAAGAAATAGGGACACCAATTGATAACAATACTATAAACGAAATTACTAACAATAAAATTTCATATAATTCCATAAAATTCTCTATATACTTAATTTAAATTGGTTTTCGGATTATTCTTTTTGAAAAAACTCACCTATATCCTCTCTTTCGTAAAGAGAGGACTAATTTAAAATCCGAAAACCAATTTGATTTTAATATAATAAAATGACAAAATTTTTTTCAAAAATATTTTTTATTTTTTTATTTCCTCTACTATAAATGTAAGCGAGTAAAACATCATAATTATTCCGCTAATGGGAATAATTGTGTAAACATAACCAAGCGGAATTTGTAATGCAGCAGATATTTGATTTAAAGTCAAAGTAATTTGTACCAATCGGAATCCGCCAATAACCATTACAAAAAACGCAAAAAGAAAAATTGAAAGCTGAATTACTATTTCCAAATATGATTTGCTTTTGCCTTTAAGTTTTGTAGAAAGTAAATCAATAGCCAAATGCATTTTTTGCCCTGCCACATAACTTGCACCTAAAATACCTAACCAA
>JALSNL010000261.1 GCA_026987055.1 Melioribacteraceae bacterium
AAATATTGACAGCAAAATATTATTAAGCGAAGTAAACAAATTGATTTTACAACATAATTATAATATAGGAAACATTGATTGTACGGTTGTTATGGAAAGGCCAAAACTTAAAGATTACATTTTAGACATTAGAAAAAGCATAGCAACAATATTGAAGATAAACATCGATCAAGTTTCTGTTAAAGCTACAACCTCGGAAAGACTTGGTTTTGTTGGCACAGAAGAAGGAACAAAAGCTTACGCTGTTGTTCTGCTAAAAAAAGACACCGGTGAATAATGTTAGAAAATATAGTAGCTTATCTCAGCAGTTTGGATATAACTTGGATTTATGTAATTCTTTTCTTCTTTTCGTTTATAGAAAATATATTTCCACCTTCTCCAAGTGATGTGGTTGTTGTTGTAGGTGCTTCGTTAATTGCATCAACATCAATCGGATTTTTACCTGTTCTATTAATAACAAGTATTGGCAGCGCATTGGGGTTTATTCTAATGTATTATGTCGGTCTATTACTTAGTGAAAAAGTTTTGCGTACTAATAAATTAAAGTTTATAAGTCCCGATGCACTTTCTAAAACAGACGAATGGTTCTCTAAATACGGTTATAAAATAATTCTTGCAAATAGATTTTTACCCGGTACGCGTTCCGTAATAAGTTTTTTTTCCGGTGTTCATGAACTGAATGTTGGAAAAACATTTTTATTCGCTTTAATTAGCGCCTTTCTTTGGAATACAATTATTGTTTATCTTGGAATGGCTTTGGGCAATAATATAGAGCTTATTGATTATTACTTAAAAACATATTCCAATATTGGTTTTGGTATAACTGCTTTAATAATTATATATTTCATAGTTAAATATTTAATTAAAAAGAAAAGCGGAAGTAAAAATGAGTAAGCTTTTTTCAAAAGTATATAAAACACCATTGGAAAAAAAACAAGATCGCAAGGAATTTTTGTACGGTTTGCTTTCCGGTTTGTTATTAGGGTTGTCTTTCCCTCCAAGTCCTTTCCCATATTTAATCTTTATTTCTCTACCTTTCTATTTAGCAGTTATTACAAAGAATAAAACTTTAGCACAAATAAATAGATTTACATATTTCACTGCTTTGATTTTTAATATTATTACACTTTATTGGGTTGGAAGTTGGACGCCGGATGCCGATACTTTTCTAATGATAGCCGGTTCCGTTTTAATATTTTTTAATCCGTTAGTTTTTCTTATTCCCTCTACATTGTATTATTTGGCAAAAAAATATAGCAACAAAAACATTGCGTTGTTTTTATTGCCGTGGTTTTGGCTTTTTTATGAATATATTTATTCTATTTCCGATTTTAAATTTCCTTGGCTATCATTAAGTAATGCTTTGCCAAAATTTACGGAATACATTCAAGTAGCTGATATTATTGGCTCTTATGGATTAACGGTGCTAATTGTTTATGCTAACGTGTTTGCTTATTTAGCTTTCAGAAATTTTAAAAGAAGAAATAAAATCGGTATTGTATATTCAGTTCTGTTTGCGATTATAATAATTGCTCCGGTCTTTTATGGTTTAAGCAAAGTTAATGATACGGCTATCCAAAATAATCCGAAAATAAAAGTAGGATTGATTCAACCAAACTTGAATCCTAATAAAAAATGGGAAGCAGGTAACCTTGATGAACAAATAAAAATGTATCTGGAGCTTTCCAATAAAGCAATTAAAGAAGGTGCCGAAATTGTAATTTGGCCGGAAACAGCTTTGCCTGTCTATTTAATGACCAACCGTTACAAAAGAGAATATCTGAAATTGCAAGCATTTGTTGATACATCAAACGTTCCAATTCTAACCGGAATGCCTCACGTTAAATATTATGAAAACAAAAACACCGCACCGGAAGATGCAAAACGGATAAAAGGAAGCTCAAAATTATATACTTCTTATAATTCAATATTATATTTCGCACCACGTAAAAAAGTTAAGCAATATGGTAAAATAAAATTAGTTCCGTTCGGAGAAAAAATTCCGCTTATAGATATATTTCCTGTTCTTGGAAAATGGATTAAGTGGAATGTTGGAATTTCCAGTTGGAATACAGGTAAAGAGAAAATAATTTTCAATTATAAACAAGATTCACTTTCCGCAAAAATCGGCGGAGTAATTTGCATTGAAGCAATTTATCCGGCTTTTGTTGCTTCATTTGTTGAGAAAGGTGCCGAGTTTATTGCCGTTGTAACAAATGATAGTTGGTATGGCAATTCCAGCGGTCCGTATCAACATAAGGAAATTTCCGTTTTGCGTGCCGTAGAAAACAGACGTACTTTGGTTCGTGCTGCAAACGGCGGAATTAGTTGTATAATTTCTCCAATAGGAAAAACACTTTCCGAAACAAAAATGTTTACCAAAGGTGTTTTAGTCGGTGATGTTTTGTTAAACAAAAACCTAACATTTTTTACATTACATCCTCGTTTATTTCCATATTTGGCTATTGGTATTTCATTATTTATTATCTTAATTTCGGGTGTTTTAAAAATTAAAAAAGGTTAAATATTGATAGATTTACGAAGTGATACGGTTACCAAACCTTCCGAACAAATGCGTAAGGCAATGTACCAAGCCGAAGTTGGTGATGATGTTTATAAAGAAGATCCAACAATAAATAAACTTGAAGAATACACGGCAGAATTGCTGGGTAAAGAAGCTGCTCTTTTTGTTCCGAGCGGCGTAATGGGAAATCAAATTTGTTTAAATGTACATACACAACCCGGCGATGAAGTTATTTGTGAATCGGATGCACACATCTTTCAATATGAATCCGGTTCGCCTGCAGCTTTAAGCGGTATTCAATTATATCCCGTAAAAGGAGAAAACGGAATAATTTTATCTGAACAAGTTGAACCTTTAATAAGACCGGAAAGCGCTTACTATATGCCTAAAACAAAAGTTGTAGAAGTGGAAAACACAC
>JALSNL010000262.1 GCA_026987055.1 Melioribacteraceae bacterium
GGTAACTGTCTTAAATCAAACACCATCCGCATTTAGACAACTGATAGAAGTTGATAAAGAAAGCGAGCATAAAGATATTTCGTTGCGCTATATAATATTTGGCGGAGAAGCTTTGGAATTAAGCATACTTAAACCTTGGGTGGCAAAACACGGAGATACCAAACCTGAATTGATTAATATGTATGGTATTACGGAAACAACCGTACACGTTACATATAGAAGAATACTTACTGAAGACATTGAAAATAATAAAGGCAGTTTAATAGGAAAACCGATAGAAGATTTGCAAGTATATATTTTGGACGAAAACTTAAATGTTTTACCAATTGGAATTCCGGGTGAAATATTTGTAGGTGGCGATGGTTTGGCGGAAGGATACTTAAACAGAGAAGTATTGACAAAAGAAAAATTTATAGAGAGCCCTTTTAGAAAAGGAGAAAGATTATATAAATCCGGAGATTTGGCAAAGTACAATGATAACGGCGAGTTGGAGTATTTAGGCAGAATTGATAATCAAGTAAAAATACGCGGTTTTAGAATTGAACTTGGTGAAATTGAAAAAGTGTTTGATGGACATAAATTAATTTCAAAATCGTTGGTACTTGCAATAGATAACGGACTTGGAAGTAAAAAACTTGTAGGTTATTTAGTGCATGAGAAAGAAAAACCGGCTGTTTCCGAATTAAAAGAATATGCCGCAAAGTTTATTCCTGATTATATGATACCTTCCGCATTTGTTTTTATGGAAGAATTTCCTCTTACGCCAAATGGAAAGATAGATAGAAAAAATTTACCTAAACCTGAATTTAACAGAGAAGATGTAGCAACGGAATTTGTTTTACCAACTACGGAAAAAGAAAAAGCACTTGCTGAAATAGTTAAGGAACTTTTGAAAATTGATAAAGTTGGTGTTGATGATAATTTCTTTGAACTTGGCGGCGATTCAATTATTGCAATTCAAATAATAGCAAAAGCTAATAAAATTGGTATAGGTTTATCACCTAAAGATTTATTTATGTATCCTACTATTCGCGGCTTGGCTTCAATATCGCGTGAAGCGGTAAAAATAAATGCCGACCAAGAAATACTGGAAGGGGAACTTCCGTTAACACCAATTCAACAATGGTTTTTTGAACAAAATTTAACTAATCCGAATCATTGGAATCAAGCTGTTTTATTGGAAGTTAAAGAAAAACTTGATGTTAAACTTTTTGAAGATACTATTAGACGAATTGTGGAACATCACGATGCTTTAAGATTATCATTTAAAAAAGACAATAATGAATATGTTCAGAAATATTTAAGTAAGCTTGAACAAATACCTTTTGAAGTAATGGATTTATCCGAAATTGAAGTAGAAAAGCAAGCCGAAAGTATATCGAATTATTCGGCCAAAGTACAAGCAAGTTTAAACATTGAAAAAGGGAATGTTTTTAAATGCGTTTATTTTTATCTTGGCAAAAATATTTCAGGAAGATTATTAATTGTAGCTCATCATTTGGTGATAGATGGTGTTTCCTGGAGAATTTTAACAGAAGATTTATTTGCAATATATGAACAACTGAAAGCAAATGGCAAAGCTGAAGTTCCGGCTAAAACTACTTCGTTTAGGTATTGGGCGGAAAGGTTAAAAAATATAGCGCAAACCGATTTTATTGAAAAACAAATTGAATATTGGAAAAATCTTAAGATACTGCAAAATTCAATAAAGAAAGAGAATTATGATTTAACCGCAAATTTAGAAAACTCTATAGATAAAGTTGAAATATCTCTGGATGAAAAAATAACAAACTCTTTGCTTCTGGAAATACCCAAGATTTATAATACCGAGATAAATGAAATTCTACTTACTGCCTTAGTTATGGCAAATTCAAGATGGAATGGAAATAGAAAAATGAGTATTGCTCTGGAAGGTCACGGAAGAGAACCTATTTTTGACAATGTAGATGTTTCTAGAACAATTGGCTGGTTTACATCATTATATCCAATTGTATTGGATTTGGGAAATTCAATAAATGCTGTAGATTCCATAAAAACTATCAAAGAATCACTAAGAAAAATACCAAATAATGGTATAGGTTATGGAATTATAAAATATTTCTCAAAAAAAGTCAGTGAAAGTGACTTACCTCACTTACCTGAGATAAGTTTTAATTATCTTGGACAGTTCAATCAAATCATTGGTAAACAAGGTGATTTTAACGTTGCAAAAGAAGATAAAGGACGCGAAAGAGCAGAAAATAATCTACGTTCTTTTGTAATAGATATTGTTGGAAGTATTTTCAATAATAAATTACAAATGAGTTGGATTTTTAGTAAAAATATTCATTCCAAGGAAGATATAATTTCTTTTACGGAATTATATAAGAATGAATTAATTAAAATTATAGAGACCATCAAATCTGACGAAGGAGGATATACACCATCCGATTTTCAAGATGTAGATCTTGATGAAGATGAGTTAGGTTCAATATTTTCCGAATTAGACGAAGACTTTGAAGATGAGTAAACAAAACAAAAAAAACATTGAAGCTATTTATTCGTTAGCTCCCATGCAGGAAGGGATGCTTTTTCATACTTTGTTAAACAAAGTTAAGCAAGAGTACATTGAGCAGGTAAATACTACTATTTCAGGTAAACTGAATATTGATGCATTCAAAAAAGCTTGGCAAAAGGCTATTGACAGAAATTCGGTTTTACGGACTTCTTTTGTTTACAAAAAAGTAAAAACCATGCTCCAAGTTGTACATAAAAAAGTAGAATTGCCTTTTGAATATTTGGACTGGAGCACGCTTACTAAAGAACAAAGTAAAGTACAACTGGAAAATTTACTTTTAGATGATAGAAAAAAAGGTTTTAATTTAACAAAACCTCCGGCAATGAGAATCTTATTGATTAAATTGTCCGAAGGAAAACACAAACTTATTTGGACACATCATCA
>JALSNL010000263.1 GCA_026987055.1 Melioribacteraceae bacterium
TGAAAAACATATCCGATTATATATTTTTTATTTTAATTGTTTTTACATTTACTTTTTGTAACGAAACAAAGGTTGAACCAAAGGTAGCTTTAATTAGTAGTGAAAAATTACCGGATCAAGAAAGTCATAATGCAAAGATAACATTTACTGAAGAAGGAAAGCTAAAAGCAATTTTATTTTCCGATACGATTAAAGTATTTTCGGAAAAACGGGAAACGGATTTGAAAAATGTTAAAATAAATTTTTTTGATGAAAATGAAAAACAAACCTCATCAATTACATCCGAAAGAGGAAAAATTGATGATAGAACGCAAGATATGTATGCAATAGGAAATGTTGTGGCTGTTAGCGATAGTGGAATTACTTTAACTACCGATGAACTACTTTGGAAGAATAAAGAAAAAAAAATAGTTACCGATAAATTTGTTAAAATTAAAAGTGATAAGGAAATTATTGAAGGTTATGGTTTTGAATCCGACCAAAACTTAAAGAATTATACAATTTTTAATATCACGTATGTAACAACTTTGGATAAGTAAATCCTAATGATGATTTATAATAAACTAAAATATTTTTTAAAAAAAGATTGCTGTTATTTTATTCCAAAGAAAAGCAGTGGAAAAATGTCCGGAGGAAAAATACTGCGAACATTTTATACATTATTTCTTCTTCTGATTTTTTTACTTTCGGAAGTAAACGCACAATCGGTAACAATAATAGGAGATAGTTTAAAAGGAAAAGCAATAAATGGTAAAAGCATACGAGAAGTAATTGGGAATGTTGTTATTACAAAAGAAAAAACTAAAATAACTTGCAATAGGGCAATTCAATATTTAGCCGATGATATTGCCGAATTACTTGGTAATGTTATTGTTACACAAGACAGTGTAATTATCAAAACGGAAAAAGGACGCTACTTAAGTAAACAAGAACTAACAATTTCAGATACAACCGTTACCTTAAAAAATAAAAAAGTAAATTTAATTGCCGATAAGGGTAGATACAATACGGAAACAAAAATTGCGGAATTTTTCGGCAATGTTCATTTTAACGATTCTGTTACGGTTTTAACTTCCGATACGTTAATTTATTTCAAAGAAGAAGAAAAAATTATTGCCGTTGGTAATGTGGAAGTTGCCGATTCTACTACTATTATTAAAGCAGATAGCTTAGTGCATTTTAGAAAAACCAAACTTACTACAGGTTATGGAAACGTAAGTATTATAAATGAAAAAAATAAACTTTCGATTTTTGGAAACGAGTTTTTAGATGACAAAAAAAATAAAATTACTAAAATTACCGGCAATCCGTTTTTGATTAAAGTTGAAAAACAAAATAATGGTAAGTTGGATACGTTGTTTATTCAGTCAAAAATATTACAAGCAAAAAAAGATAGCGGAAACATTTTAATAGCTATTGATTCTGTTACAATCAATAGAGGAGATTTTTCTTCTGTTAATGATTATACAATTTATAATAAATCAAACGGTCAAATAACAATATTAAAAAAGAATGAAAATTCAACACCGGTTTTATGGTACGAAAATTCTCAAATTACCGGAGATTCAATTTATATTTCTTTAGATAGTAACAAAGTTAAAAATGTAGAAATTTTTAATGAAGCATTACTTATTTCAATGGATTCTATTTATATTGATCGATATAATCAAATGTCCGGCGATACAATTATGATGAACTTTAGAAACGGAAAACTATCCGAAACAAAAGTTATAGGTAATGTACTGAGTATTTATTATATGTATGAAGATAAAGAACCGAACGGATTATTAAAATCCAGTGCGAAAAAAATAAAAATTGAATTTGAAAATAATAAAGTTACGGATGTTAAAATGTACGGTTCTCCAATGAGTGAATACCATCCGGAAAAACTTGTTAACGGAAATGAAAAAGGATTTACTCTTCCGTCATTTTACCTTTACGGAAACCGACCGGATAAATTTTTAATGAAAAGAAGATTAAAAAATAAATTAACTTCCGTTAAATGATATAATATTCAATCGGAAACAATCAGACAATCAACCAATCAAATAAAAAGTATGGAAAATAATTTGAAATTAAGCAGTAAAGATTTGGTAAAAATTTACAAAAAAAGAGCAGTTGTAAATAAGGTTTCAATAAACGTTACGCAAGGCGAAGTTGTCGGATTGCTTGGTCCGAACGGTGCCGGAAAAACCACAACTTTTTATATGATTGTTGGAATGATAAAACCAAACAGCGGAAAAGTATTTTTGGATAATAGGGAAATTACAAACGAACCGATGTACAAAAGAGCAAAAATGGGAATAGGGTATTTACCTCAAGAAGCTTCCGTATTCAGAAAACTTTCCGTAGAAGATAATTTAATGGCTGTTCTTGAAATGCTGAAATTAACTAAAGCGGAAAGAATTGAAAAACAGGAAAAGCTTTTGGAAGAATTAAATATTACTCACATAAGAAAAAGCAAAGGTTATCAACTAAGCGGCGGTGAAAGAAGAAGAACGGAAATTGCAAGAGCTTTGGCAACAGACCCGAAATTCATTTTGCTGGATGAACCTTTTGCCGGTGTGGATCCTATTGCAGTTGAAGATATTATGAATATAGTTGCAAACTTAAAAAATAAAGGAATAGGAATTTTAATAACAGACCATAATGTGCACGAAACACTTAGTATTGTTGACCGTGCGTATATTCTTATTGAAGGTAAACTATTCAAAGATGGTGCTGCACATACTTTAGCCGATGATGAAGAAGTAAGAAAATTATATCTTGGAGAAAAATTTAAATTGGAAAGATATGAGTAAGTTAAGTTCATATCTCTTAGAGAGATAGGAACTTTGTAAAGTTGTTAGCACAATTAAAGAAATGAACAACATTACTAAAATTCCGTTACAATACTTCCCAAAGAGTTACCTTAAAAAAACAAGTGATTTTTTTTG
>JALSNL010000264.1 GCA_026987055.1 Melioribacteraceae bacterium
TCACTTTTTTTCTTCAATGTTTTATACGTATATTCTTAAGAGCATTAATCACAACAGATTCTATTTCGGACATACTAAAGATCTTGCTCAGCACAACGCCGGAAAAGTTCGCTCCACTAAAGCTTACCGTCCTTGGAAAAGTTTATTCCAAATTCTCCTTTAATGCAAAAAAAATCCAAATCAAGCCAAAAAACTTCTGAAATTCGTAAAAATATCTGTAGAATATATGCAATTTGGAACTTCTAAAACAATTAAACTGTTTAATTATATTATACTTATATCTTTTTATTTAGAAAAGGATTAACTTTCTTATTGATAATGATTATCATTTTCTTTATATTAGTTTTGTCATGAAAACAAAAACATTAAAATCAAATAATCACGATATTTTTTTCAAGTTCAAAACAAACGGACACAGATTAACTGCTCCGCGTAAAGCAATAATTACAATTTTAAGTAATACAAATAATCACCCTAGTGTTGAAGAAATTTACATGGAAGTTCATAAACAATATCCTTCTATTGGAATTACTACTGTTTATAGAACTTTAGACCTTCTTGTTAATTGGGGATTGGTACATAAATTCGATTTTGGCGAAGGTAAATCCAGATATGAGTTGATAGAACATCCAAATGGTCTGGGACATCATCATCATTTAATTTGTGTTAACTGTAAAAAAATTATTAATTACACTGATTTTATTAACGATGAAATTGAATTATTTCAAAAATTAGAGACACGACTATCTAACAAATATAATTTTAAAATTAAACATCATATAGTAGAATTCTATGGAATTTGTGAGGAATGTATCAACAAATAAAAATAAATAGTTTTATTAAGGATTCAAGAATTAGAATAATTCATTAGCTTTTGTTCCTTTCTAACTTGAAATATTGAAATAACCAATTATTTTATAATCAAGCAAAGGAGGACACAATGGGAAAATTAAAATTGGATGATTTTGTTAAGCAATACGAAACTATTGAGGAATTAATTTCCTTTGAAGACAAATTGGGAGAAATTACAAGCGATACAAGGAAAAACATAAGTGCAAATTATTCCTTGGATATCAAAAATTATTTATCAGCTATCGACAACCTGGTAAATGAGCATAAGAATAATATTCAAAATATTATGTTGCCGGAATATGAAAACTTACAAAATATAATATAAAATTCTAAACGGAGTAAATCATGACTCATACAACATTTCATGTTTTAACAGACAAGCACAACAAATATATTGATACGTTACAAGATGCGAAAAAAGCAGCTCAACAATGGAAATCACAAGGTGATAGTAAAATTAGAATATTTAAAATTACAACGGTAGAAATTGGGGAAGATGAAATTTTACTTAACGAAGAAGCTATTGTAGAAAATAATTAGTTATTTAAAAAGTTTATCTTTGTTACAAACCGATGATTGTTTTTAGCATCTATAATTGCTCCAAATTTAATTATTTAAGGAGAAATGGAAATGGCTGTAAAAAAAGAATATTCCCGCGATAAAAAAAGTTGTAAAGTTACATTCTCAATTCAAAAAAGTTTAGGAGAAAAATTTGACACAATAAGTTTAGTCGGAGATTTTAATAACTGGGACCCAAGTGTTAATATGTTTACAGAAACAAAATCGGATGGAACATTTACTGCTTCAGTTGTTCTTCAGTCCGGCAAAGAATATCAATTCAGGTATTTAGGCGATGGAACACATTGGTTCAATGAAGATGAAGCTGATAAAGAAGTGGAAACATATTTTGAAGGTGCAAGAAATTCGGTTGTTGTTGTTTAACCCCTAAAGTTTGTTTATTAGAGAATGTTTATAAAGTAATTATTTTATATTTGGTTGTTTATAAAATAACCATAATAAGTTAATACTTGGGAGCCATTTTTACTAATTTTCCATAGTTTAACTTATAAATCGGAAACTTTTTATGGGAATAACAAAAGAAACAATACTAAATGAAATTACAAAAGTTATGCATCCGGAAATTAATCATTCTCTTATTGAATTGGGAATTATAAACAATATTGAAATAATAGAAAATAAAGCACAAATAATTTTTGCTTTTCCTTTTCCTGATATTCCAATTGCGGATGTGCTAATTAAATCTGTAGAGAATCCGATAAGAAATTTAGGATTGCAACTAAGTTACAATGTTAGACTTATGACCGAAGATGAAAAAAATAAATATATGATAATTGAATCTAACTTTTGGAAAAGCGGAGTATAAATTTTATGTCATCCGGTAACATATTTAGAATGATAATTTGGATAATTATGCTTGTTGGCGGAACCTTTGCAGGATATTATTTGGATTCAATTTTATTCTCTCATTTGAAGTATAACATTTTTTTTAATATTACTAGTTTGGTTATTGGTGTTATTATTCTTTATTTGGTTTTTAAAATTAGTCGTAACACCGGAAGAACTTTAGCGAAATATGGTAGAAAAGGTAATATAAAAAGAATGGAGACCAATGTATTGGCTAAAGAAGGCATTTATAAATATATGCGACACCCAATGCATTTAGGTTTACTTTTCTTTCCGCTTGGTTTTGCTTTTCTTATGGCTTCACCTTCTTTTATTTTAATTATTGCACCTTTGGAAATGATTTTTATGTTGCTAATGATAAAACTTGTGGAAGAACCGGAAGCCATAAAAAAATTTGGTAACAATTACATTAAATATATGAAAGAAGTTCCTTGGTTTTGTTTCCGCAAAGAGTGTATTAAAGAATTACTTAAAGATGTTCCAAAAAACAATTTAAAGGATTAATATAGTATGTTGGCAATTCTTAAAGTCTTAATGCACGCTTTTATGATTACAGGCTTTGTATTTGTAATGATGTTAGCTATTGAATATTTTAACGTACAAACACATGGCTTATGGCAAAATAATATTTCTCAGAACAAATGGAAACAAT
>JALSNL010000265.1 GCA_026987055.1 Melioribacteraceae bacterium
TGGTTAAAGATCATCGTACAACTGTTGAAACATCCGATGTTCAAGGTGTAATGGACGGAAATATTAATATGTTCATAAAAGCATTTTTGTTAAAATATTCGCAAGCATAATTGTTTAATCATACTTATAGTTTTCTTCTGAAACACAAATGTACGGTTATGGATAATATTTCTCAATATCGTAGCATATTCGATTTGAAAATGTATCATAGACTTTCCGGTTCGTGATTATAAATAGAATGATATACTAAGTCCAAATTGGTTTTAGGAAAATAAAACTTGGTATATGTCATTTCGAGCCCGATGCTTTTTAATCGGGAGAGAAATCTCCAAGCTATATTTAGATTTTGAGATCTCTCATTCGCCACGGCGAATTCGAGATGACAATTTTGTGGAATCCGAGGACCACTTTAGTGCTAGTATATTACCGGCACTTTTAACTGACATTTGTATTGGCGGAAAGTTTTTAGAAAAAAAATGACAATAAAAATGACAATAAAACCAAAATCCAAACCGGACTTTTTTGATAAAGTTTACAAAGTGGTTGAAAAAATTCCTTATGGAAAGGTTACAACTTATGGTGCAATAGCGGAAGTTTGCGGAATTAAATCGGCTGCGCGAACGGTTGGTTGGGCAATTAACGGAGCTAAAGAAAGCGGTTTGCCTTGCCACAGAGTTGTTAATAGAAACGGAGAACTTACAGGTAAATTACATTTCGGCGACCCTAATTTAATGGAAGATTTGTTACGTTCCGAAGGAATTGAATTTACTGACAATGGAAGAGTTGTGATGGAAAAATTTTTTTGGCAACCGGAATTATAAGTTGATGTTTGCACTAATATGAGGGATAACTATTGCATCCTTCTACTTTAATTTAGAAAAATAAATAGAAACTTTTTTCAGTATTAAAAAAGATTTTTGAAATATCTGGAAAATGTGTCCTATTATGGTAGGGAAGATCTTATCCATGGTTTTCTAAAACGTGTTTAAGTTTCTTCCTTTTGTCATGCAAAAATTAGGAAATATTATAGTAAAAAAACTTATTGTACTCTAATTCCTACTTCCTTGCTTTCTTTACTTTTTGCTCCTTCCTTGGAAACACTAATAATATAATAAAAGTATAGATTCCCTTTGCTGACAGTTTTATCCAAATATTCATTTTTATCTTTATAACTAAAAACACCTAATTTTTTGGTTGTCATTCCACGTTGAAATCTATACAAATTAAATGTTGAAATATTATCGTCGAAAGGTTTTTCCCAGCTAATTAGAACATCATCTTTTACAATTTTTGCTTGTATGTTAGACGGTGATAATGGAATTTTAACTTCCGGTTTTACGATAATTCTTTCACTTAATTTACTATAATTATCGTTTATTCCAACCGATTGAACGGCATACACATAGCTTTTCCCTTTTATTATTTTTTTATCAAAATAATTATTGCTTTCCGGGAAAAGCAAAGAATCTATTTTACGTAATTTTGTATTACTTCTTTTTTCAGCTTTGTAAACAAAATATCCTGTAATGGTTTTGTTGATTTTTCGCATATTATCCCAGTATAATTGAATTCCGTTTTTTTCATAAACAGCTTGCAAATTTGTTGGCGGAATTAATTTTTCATCCAATATTACCGAGGCGGAAACAGTATCTGAAAACGGACTTTTGATATGACTTGTATTTTCCGCTACTACAGAATACATATAAGAATAACCGGCTTTTAGTTCCGAACTTGAATCTATAAAAACCGTTACCGTATCGGTTAATGGAATAAAATCCGCAATTATTTTCAGTTTATCATTTGAGTTATTGTTCCTATAAAGATAAAATCCTTTGATAAACGGTTCAACGGTAAACCATTTTAATTGAATTCCGTTGGAAATTCCTTTAGCAGAAAGTCCGAATGGTGGAAGTGGAACTGAATTATCTTTATACATACCGAATATTCTTGCCGAATATTGAGTTTCTTCATTAAGCGGACCTACTAATTTCATCCGGTAAAAGTATTTTTTCATCGGTTCAATGTTATAGTCTATATATTCGGTTTGATATGCAGGTAATTCGGCAATTTTATTAAAAAGCGAATCGAAAATATTGCTTCTTTCAATAACAATACCTTTTACACTTTGCGAATTAATTTTCTCCCAAGTTAACTTTAAACCTCTTAAAGAGTCAGAACTTTCTGCAATAAAACTAAGAGGAAGAAAAACTTTTGAAAAATCATAAGCTCCGCAAAAAGTTGTATCGGAATGATTGCCTTCCAAATTAAATCTGTTTACCGGTGTTATATAATATTGATAAACTAATCCGGAATCTACATTTGAATCTATAATTAAAATATTGAAAACGGTTTTATTGAAAGTGAGACCGATTATAGGATGTATTTTTTGAAAAGGTTCTGTTACTTTTGTTCTTCTGTAAACTTGCACTGTGGAAGGATATTTCGGTTTGGAAGAGTATGATAATAAAATACTATTACCTTGCATTTTTACATTCTTAAAAAGAATTTTTCCTATATCCGCTTTATGTTTGTATTGTAAGATATTTGTTTTCCCTTTATTAAAAATTTTTCCTTCCGCATTTTTATACTCTATAAAATACGATTGTTGCTTGCTATTTTCAGCAGTTGAATCAATAAACATAATTCCCAGAGACAATTTAACAACAGGTGTTGTACCCCAAAAATAAAGAGAATCTATTGTGTTATTTTTCTTATAAGATTTCCATAATCTATTTATCATTTTTTTAGACGGAAGTTTAAAATCCGGTAGAAATTTTATGTAATAATTCAATCTATTAATAAAATCTTTTTTGCTTTTTGTTGCATAAGTTTTACCAATAGAAATTTTTTTATTACCGGTTTTTTTTATTATATGAAATTCACCGTTTTTTATATCATTCAGATTTTTTGTTAATTCGATAAAT
>JALSNL010000266.1 GCA_026987055.1 Melioribacteraceae bacterium
TATTCAATTGTTGAGCCGGGATAATTTACCGTTTTGAAATTTGCACCGCTTAACAAATTAAGCAATGTGGTTTTCCCCGAATTAGGCGGACCAACTAATGTAATTGTGGGAACGGGAGTTGAAATGTTTTGGCTCATAACACTTTTATAGACTTTGCTTCATCTTTGCGAATTGCAATCATTGTGCCTCTTAGAGCAAAGGCAAGCGGATCGTTAAAAATTGTTTTGTTTATTAATTCAATTTCTTGACCCGGTGTAAATCCTATTTCAATAATTCTTCTAAACGAAGGATGATGCGGATCAACAGATTGAATTATTGCCGATTCTCCACTATGTAATTCCGCTGCAGTTTTCATAATAGTTATTATCGAAATTCTTTGTAAATTATTTAGATTTAATCTATATAAAGTTAGTTACAATATATAAATTTGTCAAGATAAAAATTAAGAGAATTTGGTCTGAAATTGGATATAAGAAAATTTATTCATATAATTTTCACATTACATTTTCGTAAATTGAAACGTAAATTTTGAGGAACAAATGAATAACATAAAAAGACATCCCATTTTATTACAAAGTAACAAAACGGCATTATTGGTAATTGATATTCAAGAAAGATTATTAAAGGTAATGCGTAAACGGGAATTGCTAATAAAAGATGTGGTAAAGTTAATTAAAGGAATAAAAGTCTTGGGAATTCCAATGTACTATACAGAACAATATCCCAAAGGCTTAGGTGAAACTGCGGCAGAAATTAAAAACGAATTAAACGGTGAAGCTATTCAAAAGTTAAGTTTTAGTTGTGCCGGTGCAGGCAATCTTTTTAACAAACTAAAAGAAAAAAATATTTCTCAAGTAATTGTATGCGGAATTGAAACACACGTATGCGTTCAGCAAACCGTTTTGGATTTATTGGCTAACGGTTTTCAAGTTAACGTTCCGGCAAATACGGTTTCATCACGTACCAAAATAGATTACAAAACAGCTTTAAGAAGAATGGAAGAACACGGAGCGGAAATTACCACCGTTGAAGCTGTTCTTTTTGAATTGCTTAATGTTTGTACAACGCAAGAATTTAAAGATATTGCAAAAATTATAAAGTAAATATGGATTCAAAAAAATATAATAATACA
Organism: Melioribacteraceae bacterium; assembly: GCA_026987055.1. Taxonomy (GTDB): domain Bacteria; phylum Bacteroidota; class Ignavibacteria; order Ignavibacteriales; family Melioribacteraceae; genus JALSNL01. Next base: position 1,133 of record JALSNL010000266.1, read on the forward strand.
AAACTGACTTTAAGTATTCTAAATGGAGTGTTGACTTTTGTTTTACTATTGTTATTTGTTACTTCGGGTTACAGTGGTAAACTGGTAAATTATATTTCAACTTATACAAGCAACAACTATATAATTTTGTTAATCTATACAATTGTAATTTCGGTTTTGTTTTCGGTAATCTTTTTCCCGTTAAATTTCTATTCGGAATTTATTTTAGAGCATAAATATAATTTATCCAATCAAACATTTGTACAATGGATTTGGGAAAACACTAAAGAAATGTTAGTCGGTGGCGCAATAGGAATACCTTTGCTGCTTGCTTTCTATTATGTATTGGTAGCTTTCGGTAATTTATGGTGGCTGCCTTTTGCTATATTATTGTTTTTGGTATCGGTGGTTTTGGCTAAAATTGTTCCCGTTTTTATTTTGCCATTATTTTACAAAGTTACCCCGATTGAAAATGAAGACTTGAAAGAAAGGATATTAAAGCTATCCGAAAATGTTAATATGAAGGTAGAAAATATTTTTCAATTTGATATGAGCAAAAATACAAAAAAAGCAAATGCGGCTTTTACCGGATTGGGAAAAACAAAAAAAATTCTTTTAGGTGATACACTTACCAACGAATTTACAAACGATGAAATAGAAACGGTAATTGCTCACGAGTTAGGTCATTATAAACATAAGCACATTATAAAAAATTTAATTATTGGTACTTTAACAAGTTTTGTAACTTTGTATTTGTTAGCTTTGCTTTATTCACATTCTTTAAGTTGGTTCGGGTTTAAAAGTATTACGGAAATTGCCGCTCTACCTATTTTAGCTTTATGGGGAATGTTGCTTGGAATTATACAAACACCTTTAACAAATATTTTATCCAGAAAATATGAATACCAAGCCGATGAATATGCAGTGAAGGTTACAAATAAAGGAGAAGTTTTCATTAATACTTTGGAAAAACTTAATAAACAAAATCTTGGAGACGAAGAACCTCATCCGTTTGTGGAATGGTTTTTTCATAGTCATCCTTCCGTAAAAAGGAGAGTGGCATTTATAAAAAGTATAAGTAAAAGTTAGACTAAAAAATTAAATATAATTCTTATGATAGAACTAAATAAAATATACAACGAAAATTGTGTTGATACAATTGCGAAAATGCCAGATGAATTTGTAGATATGGTTTTAACTTCACCGCCTTATGATGATTTACGTAATTACAATGGATACAATTTGCCTTTGGAAAAGATTATTAAAGGTCTTTTTAGAATTATGAAAAAAGGCGGAGTAATTATTTGGGTAGTTGGAGACAAAACAGAAAACGGTAGTGAAACCGGAACAAGTTTTCGTCAGGCTTTAATGTTTAAAAAATTAGGCTTTTTAATTCACGATACAATGCTTTATTATAAAAATAATCCTATGCCAACTACAGGTAAGCGCTATCATCAACATTTTGAATATATGTTTGCTTTTTCAAAAGGGACACCTAAAACATTCAATCCTATTATGGAGCCAACAAAATATAACGGTTTGGCAAATATGAAAAATAGAGGAAAAGAGGGAACACTAAACTATAAAAAAGTAGAAAGGACAAAAGAAAAAAAAGTTGGAAACGTTTTCTTTTATTCTGTTGGTGGTGGTATTTCAACTAAAGATAAAATCGCTTATAAACATCCAGCTATTTTCCCGGAAAAATTGGCTTTCGATCAAATAAGAACTTGGTCAAATGAAGGAGATTTGATTTATGATCCGTTTTTAGGAAGTGGAACAACTGCTAAGGTTGCACACTTATTGAACAGAAAATGGTTAGGTTCGGAAATTTCGAAAGAATATTCGAAAATAGCAAAGAAACGAATAGAACAAATTGCACATCAAGATTTATTCCTAAAATGATAGGTTGAATAATGGACTTAATAGAAAGAGGTTCACTTACAGCGAAAAATGGTTTTAAAAATGAAAAAGACATAGTAAATAAGTTTAATAACTGGAATCAAGATTATGAAGCAAAGATTTGGTTGAAAATTATGGATTATAATCTTGACGAAATTGAATTTGTAAAGGCAATTATTATTTCCGGTTATAAAACCGATGTTCAAGTTCAAATAACAATTAAATTGAAAAAAGCAATTGATGTTCAAAATTTACAGATAAAGTTGGTTAGCAACCCTCAAGGATTTAATCAAATAGATAAACGGAAGGTTGATAAATATGTTGAACTATGGAATATTCCTAGTAAGATTACAAGGATTTTAAAAAAATATACAGGTGAAATAAAACCAACAATTCCAAATCCAAAAGATTCAAGAAGAACTTTTATGAATGAATTTAATCGAAAAGACCAGAAGTTAATAATCAAATGGTTGGAGGAAAATAAAAGTTTGATTGTTAGTGATATTCTTAAAGGTCGAGGCAGATTTGCGGCTGAATGGATGTTAGTTGCTCTGAAAGTAGATAACAATGCCAGATGGGTATTAAAACCTATCAATATTGTTATGAACTATTTCGGAAATGGTAAAGTTATTATTACAAAAAGAGGTAATATAAAAATTGGTCGTATAACTATGCAAAGAAAAGGAGGTAACGGTGGAAGAGAAAGTGCAAAAATGTTGCAATTTAAAATCAATCCTGCTGAATTATTTGATTTGTAAAATCTACAAGGATAAAAAATTATAGAAAAAGATGCTTACTAATTTTGTAAAATATTAAACTGTTAAAAGTTGGAGAAACATAAATGGCAGTAACAAAAAAAGATGTACAAAAAATTGCAGAACTTTCAATGTTGGAATTTACGGATTCCGAACTTGAAGAATACACAACGGAAATGAATAAGATATTAAGTTACGTTGAAAAGCTAAGCGAACTTGATACGTCAAATGTAGAACCGCTTGCGCACCCTATTGAGAATGTTAATGTTTTTAGAGAAGATAAACGAATGAAATCAATTTCTACAGAAGAAGCTTTAAAAAATGCTCCCGATAGAACAACTGAGCATTTTAAAGTTCCCAAAGTAATTTCTCAAAAGGATAGATAATTTAATGATTGTTGGAATAATTCCCGCACGTTTTGCTTCAACCAGATTAAAAGGTAAGCCGCTAGTTGATATTGGCGGTAAACCTATGATTCAACACACGTACGAAAGTGTAAAAAAATCCAAATTACTTTCGGATGTAATTATTGCCGTTGATGATGAACGTGTTTATGATGCAGCAAAAAAATTTGGTGCAAATGTTAAAATGACACCAAAAGAATTATCTACGGGAACAGACAGAATTGCTTACGTTGCAAAAAAACTTACCACCGCAGAAATTATAGTTAATATTCAGGGAGACGAACCTTTCATACCGGGAAAGATGATAGATCAAGCAATAGAACCGTTGTTGTTCGACCGTAAAGTTATGGTTTCCACCTTGGCAAAAAGAATAAAAGATGTAAGCGAATTGAATTCCCCTTCAATTCCCAAAGTTGTTTTCGATTACCAGAATAATGCACTTTACTTTTCCCGCTCGCCAATTCCTTATATACGTGATGTCGTTTCCGATAAACAAAAATTAAAAGTTGCCGATATATACAAACACATTGGTCTTTATGTTTTTAGAAAACAACAACTATTAAAATTTACAAAAATGAAGCAAACGGATTTGGAAAAATTTGAAAAATTGGAACAACTACGATTATTGGAAAATAATATTAAAATAAAAGTAGTTGTAACCGAAGAAGAAAGTTTATCTATTGACACGGAAGAAGAATTGGAAACTGCACGTTTGTTTTATGAAAGTAAAAAAATAAAATAAGATGAATGATTTGCTTTCATAAGTTTTCTTTACTTGTAATTGAAGCCGCTTTTGTATTTAAGTATTAAACACTAATCCGATTCAAAAACCTTAAAAGTAAACTTTAAAATGTCAGACCGAGCGGAGTCGAGGTACAAAAAGCGAAGCCGAGGTGCAAAAGAGGGCAAAGCTATACTTCGTTTCCACTCAGTTAAAGCTTAGCTTTCGTTTAGTATAATAAAACTTGTGATAATTAATAATATTTTAGATGTATATCTTCAATTTCTAAAAGACTCCTTTTTAATAGAGTGTAAAATTTTGAATTTCAATTCATAATTTTGTATATCTTACAATAAAAAATTGAGGACATAAAATGAAGGAACCTAAAAAATTAAAACTTGCAAATATCCCAACTCCATTAATTGATTCGGAATTTGAAGGATGTAAATTCAAAATTAAAAGAGATGATTTTACAGGAATGGAACTTTCCGGTAATAAAGTCAGAAAACTGGAATATCTTCTTTACGAAGCAAAAAAGCAAAATGTTGATTATGTTTTTACAAGTGGAGGAGACCAGTCAAATCACGCACGTGCAACTTGTATTGCTGCAATGCAAGTAGGAATTAAATCAAAATTATTCCTATGGGGAAAGGATAAAAAAATTGCCGAAGGAAATCTATTTTTTGATAAATTAACAAATACCGAAATTGAATATTTTACCAAAAAAGAATATGCAAATGTTCCTCTTTTAATGGAAAAAGAAAAAGTAAAATTTGAAAAAAAAGATAAAAAGGTTTATGTAATTCCATCCGGTGGTTCTTCAACTTTGGGAATTTGGGGTTATATTAATTTTATGAAAGAACTTTCCGAACAAATTGATATTAAAAAATTAAACGGAATTGTTGTAGCAGCCGGAACCGGTGGAACTGCAGCCGGATTATTACTTGGTGCTGAAATACTTGGTTTTAATAAACTAAAAATTTATCCGGTTAATGTTATTTATTCCGAAAATGAAATAAAAAATAAAATTTCATCTTTGGTTAAAAGTTGTGTTAATGATTATAAAATAAATATTAATCCCGATTTTAATAATCTTGTTGTTCTGGACGGTTATTCAAAAGAAGGATATAAAAATATTACAAAATCTAAAGTAAAAGTTTTAAAAAATTTCTTTAAGCAAAGTGGAATTTTACTAGACCCGATTTACACCGGAAAAGCATTTGTGGCCTTCTATGAAAACTTTTTGAGAAGTAAAAAGAAAAGCAACGTATTATTCCTGCATACTGGCGGACTTTTCGGAACCTTTGCAAAAAGAAAAGATTTTATGATGTAATTGTAAATATTAACAAAATCAAGTTAAGAATAAATTTGTCTGATATTAAACCATTCCTTATTTTTAAAATAATTAAAAATTAAAGAAGAAGGAAAACTTGTGGAAAGAAAAATAAGAGTAATAATTGCCAAAGCCGGTTTGGACGGACACGATAGAGGTGCAAAAGTTATTGCGGCAGCTTTACGTGATGCCGGTATGGAAGTAATTTATACCGGACTTAGGCAAACGCCAAAAACAATAGTCAATGCAGCCATTCAAGAAGATGTAGATGCAATTGGTATTAGTATTCTTTCCGGTGCACACATGACGGTTTTTCCGCAAATATTAGAAGAAATGAAAAACCAAGGTGTTGATGATATTCTTTTATTTGGCGGAGGAATAATTCCGGAAGAAGATATTGCAAAACTTAAAGAACTTGGTGTTGGCGAATTATTTACACCCGGAGCCGATACAACAGAAGTTGCACGCTTTTTAGAAAATTGGGTGAAGGAACATCCAAGGAATATTGAATAATTTTTTCATAAGTTAATTCTATAATTTATACGGGAAATAATTTGGTTTTTCCATAAATCTGCAATAGATAAAACTTGTGAGAATTTTTAGCGTTTATGAAATAACTGAAATTAGTTTTTTATTAATAGACAACGAATTTTAAAAAATATCAACAAAACCTCGAATGTTTGAAAACCGAATCGATTTTAATATTTAAAAATGGAATCGGTATAATACAAAATGAAAATACAATTTTGCTATTTTCTCATTCATTTCCAAAAGCTTTCTAATTTGGTTATCTTTCAAGTTAAATAATATTAAAATTAGCGAATGCAAAAAAACAAAAAAAATAGAATTCTTTATTTAGATGTTATGCGTGCTTTTGCTGTGTTTATGATGATTCAAGGGCACACAGTAGATACTTTTTTAGCAGATAAATTTCGTTCTTCCGACTCTTTGTTTTATTTTCTTTGGTATAATCAAAGAGGATTTACCGCACCGATATTTATGTTTACTGCGGGTGTTGTTTTTACTTATTTACTTAAAATAGGGAAATATAATTTTAGTGAAAATCCAAGAGTAAAAAAAGGAATTAAAAGAGGTTTTTCTTTAATTGCCATTGGTTATTTGCTTCGTTTTCCAACAGAAAGAATTTTTGATTTCAGATTTGTAACTCCTGAAAAATGGAGCTCCTTTTTTTCTGTTGATGCACTTCACTTAATTGGATTCGGATTGTTATTTATTATTATGCTTGTTTATTTGGCAGATAAATTTAGAATAAAGTTTACAACATTAACCTTTCTCTTTATCGCGATGTTGTTTATTGTTACGCCGGTTATAAAGCAAATTATTTTTACTAACTATTTCCCTGAATACATTGCTGCATATTTTAACAACAAAACCGGCTCGCATTTCCCGTTTTTTCCTTGGTTGATTTATATTTTTGCCGGCTCTATACTTGGATTTTACTTAACTAACAAAGAAAATATTTATAAGAAAAAAAAATTCAGCTATGTACTTGGTTCTTTGGGTATTAGTATGATTGGAATGTTTTTTATACTTTCTTACATTAAAGATTATGAATTTGAAGGAAACAGTATCCGGTTATATTCGTATAGTATAATCTTCTTAAGATTAGGATATGTAATTTTATTGAATGGCATAGTAAGCCTGATAATTCGAAAAAGTAAATCAATACCTAAAATTATAGTTGAAACAGGAAGACATACTTTAATTTTGTATATTGTGCATCTGGTAATGCTTTACGGAAGTGCTTGGTCTTTAGGGTTAAATTATTTATATGCGCGAAGTTTTAATACCATTGAAACAATTTTAACGGCTATAGTCATGCTTGGGCTAATGCTAATGCTTGTGATTGCAATTGAAAAAATAAAAAAAATAAAAAGAATTAAATTAGCAATTGAAAATATTTAATAAAAAAAGAATATGAGAAAATCAGAAACAACAACACCTTCTCTAAAAGATGATGAAATCGGGTTTGAACAAACAATAAGACCTAAAAGATTTGAAGACTTTACCGGACAAAAAAAAATAACGGATAATCTAAAAGTATTTATTGGCGCTGCATTAAAAAGAGAAGAAAGTCTAGATCACGTTTTGCTTACCGGTCCGCCGGGATTAGGTAAAACGACTTTAGCAAATATTATTGCTAATGAAATGGGAGTAAAATTAAAAACTACTTCCGGACCTGTTTTGGAAAAACCCGGTGATTTGGCGGGATTATTAACTAACCTTGAAGAAAACTCCGTTCTGTTTATAGATGAAATACATCGTTTAAGTTCCGTAGTAGAAGAGTATCTTTATTCGGCAATGGAAGATTATAAAATTGATATAATGATTGATACCGGTCCAAGTGCAAGAACTGTGCAAATAAAATTACCTCAATATACTTTGGTCGGAGCAACAACAAGAGCCGGTTTACTTACAGCTCCGTTGCGAGATCGATTTGGAATTAAATCCCGCTTGGATTATTATGACAGTTCTTTACTAAGTAAAATTATTAAACGTGCTGCAAAAATATTAAATATAGGAATTGATGAAGATGCCGCTGATGAAATAGCAAGACGTTCCAGAGGAACACCACGTATTGCAAATCGTCTTTTAAGAAGAACAAGAGATTTTGCTGACTTTGAAAATTTGGATAAGATAAATGTAGCAATAGCCAAAAAAGCTTTGACTGCTTTGGAAGTTGATAATTTTGGACTTGATGAAATGGATAAAAGAATTATTTTAGCAATTATCGAAAAATTTAAAGGTGGTCCTGTTGGATTAAACACACTTGCTGTTTCTGTTAACGAAGATGCCGGAACTTTGGAAGAAGTTTACGAACCGTTTTTAATTCAACAAGGTTTTATTCAAAGAACACCGCGTGGCAGGGAAGCAACGGATTTAGCTTATGTACGCTTCGGTAAAACAAGAATAAATAAAGAAGATCAAAGTAATTTATTTGAATAAAAAACATTTACAAATTAATTTAAAATAATGTAATACCAAGCAGCTTGCCTCTACCGGGAGTTGACGCGGAAAAATAAAATAATCCAATTCCAAATTTGTTTTGGAAAGCCGATATATTGGTATCGTAGTTGCGAATCTCCTGATTCGCTTAATGAAGAAGCTAAAGTTCAAAATATTACTTGAGCTTTAAATCTCTATTTTGATTTTAATTCTTAGTAAAAGACAAATATGATTAAAATAAACAACATACAAATAGCAAATAATCTTCCTTTTGTTTTAATTGCCGGACCTTGTGTAATTGAAAATGAAGAAGTTACAATTACAACTGCAAAAAGAATAATGGAGATTTCTAACAAATTGGAAATCCCTTTTATCTTCAAATCAAGTTTTAAAAAAGCTAATAGAACAAGTTTAAATTCGTTTACAGGCTTGGAATTTGAAGAGGCAATTAACATATTAAAAAAAGTTAAGGAAAAATTTAATATTCCAATTTTAACTGATGTTCATACTGTAGAAGATATAGAAAAAGTTTCTCCGGTTGTTGATGTACTGCAAATTCCGGCGTTTTTATGTCGCCAAACAGATTTACTAATTGCGGCAGGTAAAAGTGGTAAAATTGTAAATATAAAAAAAGGACAATTCCTGGCACCTGAAGATATGAAACATGCAGCAGAAAAAGTTAAAAGTACAGGTAACACAAATATCCTTTTAACCGAAAGGGGAACAACATTCGGTTATCATAATTTAGTTGTTGATATGCGCTCGTTAGTTACAATGAATGAACTTGGTTATCCGGTTGTTATGGATGCAACACATTCCGTGCAAATGCCAAGCAGTTCAAATGTAACCGGCGGAGAACCTAAATTTATTGAACCTTTAGCCAAAGCTGCTGCTGCAGTCGGAATTGCAGCGTTATTTTTAGAAGTACATCCTAATCCCAAAGAAGCGTTAAGTGATGCAGGAAGTCAGTTGCACATTGATAAACTTGAAAAATTATTGACTAAAATAAAAGATATTGATAAAGTTGTTAAAAGATACTGAAATAATTGAATTGTATTTTTATTGCTTTGCTGAAGTCTTCTTAAAATATATTTTTTCTCCAGGCGTAGCAGTAAAACAGATTACTAATCTGTTCTACAAATATTGTAACCATTAATTGCTGAAATAACAAAACATTTGTGAATATTATGACCGAACAAAATATTTTTGAAATTGGTAAAAAAGTAATCCGAATTGAAATGCATGCCATTGAAGATTTGTTAAATAAAATAAACTCATCTTTTGTTGAAGCTGTTAATTTAATTTATAATTCATCGGGTAGAATTATTGTAACCGGTATGGGAAAATCGGGAATTGTTGCAAGAAAAATTGTGGCAACTTTTAATTCAACGGGAACATCAGCAGTTTACTTACATCCTACAGATGCATTGCACGGTGATTTGGGAATTGTTAGAAAAGAAGATGTTCTAATTGCAATTTCCAAAAGCGGTGTTACTGAAGAATTGCTAAGTTTAACCGCAATGGTAAAACGAATGGACGTTCCTGTAATTGCAATACTTGGAAATGAAAATTCGGCAATGGCAAATTTAAGTGATGTTGTTTTGGATATAAAAGTAAAAGAAGAAGCTTGTCCTCACGGACTTGCACCAACCTCATCAACAACCGTATCAATGGTTTTAGGCGATGCATTAGCTGTTGCTGTTCTGGAAATAAGAGGATTTACAGCTAAAGATTTTGCTTCGTTACATCCCGCCGGCAGCCTTGGGAAAAAACTCTTATTAAGAATTTCCGAAATAATGTATAAAGAGAATGACTTACCTGTGGTAAACCAAAATACTTCAATTAAAGATACAATTTTAGAAATGACAACTAAACGTCTTGGCGCTACTTGTGTTGTTGACGATAATAATGAACTTACCGGAATTATAACAGACGGAGATTTACGCAGACAATTGGAAAAATCCCTTGATATAAAAACATTGCAAGCAAAAGATATAATGACCAAAAATCCCAAAACAATAAATGAAAAAGTTCTGGCATCTTTTGCACTTCAACAGATGGAAAAGTTTAATATTACCTCTTTGATTGCTACAGATGAAAATAATCAACCAATGGGAATTGTTCATTTACACGATCTTGTTAAATTAGGTTTACAGTAATAATGAAAAACATATCCGATTATATATTTTTTATTTTAATTGTTTTTACATTTACTTTTTGTAACGAAACAAAGGTTGAACCAAAGGTAGCTTTAATTAGCAGTGAAAAATTACCGGATCAAGAAAGTCATAATGCAAAGATAACATTTACTGAAGAAGGAAAGCTAAAAGCAATTTTATTTTCCGATACGATTAAAGTATTTTCGGAAAAACGGGAAACGGATTTG
>JALSNL010000267.1 GCA_026987055.1 Melioribacteraceae bacterium
AAAGTCTTCCCATTTTTGCACAGCTGCCGAAAGTATTGCCGCTACTTCAATCATCCATGGTATTGGTCCCCAAAATCTTCTAAGAATTCTTTGAAGAGTTGTTTCTTCTTTTTCCGGTATTTCATTTGTCCCATATTTTTTTAATCTTTTCTTTGCTTCCTCACCAGATAAACCTTTTTGGGGATCAACATTTAGGGTTGAAGTACATTCTTGAATAGATAATTTCTTGAAATCAATTTTTTCTTTTGTCATCATAAACCTCTTTTAAAATCGGTTAAAAATAGGACATTTATAAAAATTTGCAGTTTGTTATTAAAAATCCCCATAAAATATCTCTATAGCTGATAACACCAACCAGTTTATTATTTTCAACCACAGGTAATTGTTTAATTTTTTTTGCACTCATTATAGCACCGGCTTTAACAACAAGTTCCTTTTCAGACACAGTAGTTACTTTTTTTGTCATTACTGATTTAACCGGCTTATCAATAAAGTTTTTAATTTTATCTTCTATTGTTTCCGGTAATAACCAAATTGATTCATCTTCCATAACTTCTACGTATGTTGGCAGTATTAAACGATATAAATCGCTATAGGTAATAATTCCTTTAACTTCATTGTTTTCATTAATAACTATTAAATTGTTTAAGTGATAACGTTGCATTAACTGATTGACCTTTCTTAAAGGTTCATTTTCAAGAATTGTATGTGCTGGTTTTGTCATTAATTGTTTAACTTTCATTTTATTTTTCTCCTATTTTTTATTGCCCTATAAAAATCGGGGCATTGACTTCTTTTAATAAATATTTTGGCAAACTACCAACCAAAAAATCGAAAATACCATTTTTTGAATGCATTCCGGTTACAAAAAGGTCTGCCCATTCTTTATGCTTACTTTCTATAATATCAATTATTTTTTCCGGTGACCATTCAATTGAAATTTTGTTAATATCAAATTCTCTTAAATAGTCTGCAGCTTTATTAAGTGTGTTTTCACCTTCATCCAGATTAGTGTCTCCCATAACTAATTTGATATTAAAATCTTTTGCAATAGCTAAATGTGCAAATCTTCTTAAAGCACGAGTTGCCGGAAGACTACCGTCAAATGCGATAAGTACATTTTTGATAGGTTTATATGTTTTCGGAACTGCAAGAATTGGAGTAATAGAATGATTCAATATTTTTTCCAATGAATCTCCGGGACCGTTTTGAGTTTCAAAATGAAAGAAAGTTTTTTGACCAATAACAATTAAATCATAAAACAAACCTTCTTGTAAAATCATTTTACTTGGAGTGCCTTGAAGATCAGTTTCTGAGAACTTAACATTCTCATTTTGACAAATGATCTTAAATTTATTTAGCAAGTGAAAAATTTCTTCTTTGGCTTTTTCTTTTTTTGCATCTTCTAGCTTTTCTGCCCAATAAAGTCCGCCGGTAGGGTAGGAGCCAATTGACTTTTCAATACCGGGAATATCATATATAACCATTCCTGTAACTTTTGCTTTTTGTTTTTTTGCAATGTAGCTTGCATATTTTATTGCACTATCAGTATATAAGGAAGGATCTAACGGGACTAATATTCTTTTAATCATTCTAAACCTCCTTTTGTTTTTCAATGTCAGTAAATACTTACTTACAAAAATAAACAAAATAAAATAATTGTCAAATATTTTTAAATTTTTTTTTTATCTACGACAATTATCTTATATATTAGAGATTGATGAGATTAGCAAGGTAAAAGAATTTGGCTTTCTAATTTTTGTCTGCCGATGGTTTTTGTTCTTAGATAAAGAATAAAAAATGTTAAGAAAACTTAAAAACAAACATCTTTCTAAAAATAATGGGGAACAATGGTTAAAAATAATTTTATAAGGAAATAAACTTATAAATTTTTTATTTTAATAATTTCAGCGGCAATGCTAACGGCAATTTCTTCGGGCGATTCCGCTTCTATTTCAATTCCTATAGGCGTGTGTACTTTTGAAAATAAATCCGGATTTACACCTTCTTTTGTCAGAAGATTGAAAATGCTTTTGGATTTTTTTTTGCTTCCCATCATTCCTATGTATTTTACATTTTTATCTATTACCGATTTCAACGCTTCTTTATCGCCATCGTGGTTTGGTGTAACAATAACTATGTACGATCTGTTTGTTTCTTTTATAAAGTTGCCTACTTTATTGTATGTAGTGATAATCTTATTATTTGCAAATGTGTTATTTCTCATTGTTATTACTTCGGGGCGTTGGTCAAAAACCGTAACAACAAAATCGAGCGTGGACATAATTTTGGAAACCGCCAAACCTACATGTCCGCCGCCGATAATATATACTGTGTTGGAAAGTCCGATGTTCTCTTCATATTGCCAATCCGAATTGGAGATATAACGAAGTGTAATTTGTTCAAAATTTTCTTTTTCGTTTTTATAAGTCAAGCCGTTCTGATTTATTATAAGTAATCCGTTGTTTTGTTCTTCGAGGTTATCAATTATTTCCTTAATAACGTCACGGTAGGAAAGATCGAGGGTTGTAACAATTAAAGTTTGAGTGCCGCCGCAAATTAAGCCGGAAGATTCGGCATCATCACCTTTTTTATGATGTAATTTTCTGATGAAATTTACAGGTTCTTGAGAATTTAAAATACCTTGTACTTCTTTGAGAATATCAAATTCCATAATACCGCCGCCGATTGAACCTATTGTTTCCACATCTTCGGAAACAGCCATTTTAAAACCGCTTTTACCGGGGGAGGAATTACTTGAATCTGCAACCAGCAGTAAAGTAACTTTTAATTTTTTATTTAATTTGTTGTAGATAAAAATCCACAAGTCTATTTCTTTCATAATTGAATCACTAATAATAAGAAAAGTTGAATTTAATTTTTAATGATTATATAAATTCATT
>JALSNL010000268.1 GCA_026987055.1 Melioribacteraceae bacterium
TTTAGCCATATTTTCTTTTAATGCTTCTGCGTAAGCAGCTGTTTCTTGATTAGCAGCTACATTGCTAGATACGCTTTGCAATTGCTCTTCATACATTTTATTTAAACTTTCTAAATAAGTAGAAGCGGCTTTTAATTCAGTTGCATATTTTTGTGTATGTTCAGCAGCATCTGTAGCTACTTCCATACTTTTAGCAGCCTCACTTAATTGGGAAATACTTTCTCCCAATCTACGCATTAAATTAGCATCCAATTGGGCTTCTTGGAGCATTTTGTCTAATTTTTCAGATAGTTTAGCTTCTATTTCAGCTTCGGTTCTATCTTTTCTTTTTCTGGGTTTATCACCAGCTAATTCAGGGTAAACTAAAGACCAATCTAAATCATCTTCTTGTTTTTCAAAAGCGGAGAAGAAGAATACTAATGCTTCGGTTACCAAACCAATCATAAGCAGAACATCACCGGGAATACCTAGGATTGATCTATGTAATATTTTTCCTAATGCTCCTATAATTACAATAGAAGCTCCCACACTATATACAAAGTGGAAAATTTGTTTTGTAGTAAAAAATGATTTTTTCTTTGCCATAATTAATAATTTTTAAGTTAATTTTAAGTTGAGTGTTAATATTTTATTGTTGACCTTTTCTTGATACTTTTCTTGCATTTATTCCCATGAAATCCTGGACGCATCTAAATCCTATGTAACTTCTTGCAGTATCGGCATATTCATAAGCCCTGGAATGAACTTGAATGAAATATTTCACATCTTTCCAGGAACCACCTCTGATAATTTTACGTTTGTTTGAACGTTGATGTACATCAGGGTTAAATGAAGCACCGAAATAATATGAATCCGGATAATAAGAAGACGCTGTCCATTCTGCCACATTTCCTGCCATATTGTATAAATTATAGGCATTTGGGAAATATGATTTAGCTTTTGCTGTAAATACAGACTGATCAGAACCATAATCACCTCTTAAGGGTTTAAAGTTGGCTAAGAAACATCCTTTTTCATTCATAGTATAGGGACCTCCCCATGGATAATCATTACCTTCCATACCTCCGCGAGCTGCATATTCCCATTCAGCTTCGGTGGGTAATCTAAATCGGTGTAGAGGTTGTCTTTTTTTGGTTCTTAAAAACCAAGTCATTTTTTTAGTTCTATAGTCAGCAAAAGCATTGGCTTGATACCAGTTCACTCCCACAACCGGATAATCACTATAAGCATCATGCCAGAAGTAATCATCATGCATAGGTTCGTTATATGCATAAGCAAAATCTCTTACCCATACGGTTGTATCCGGATATACTTTTATAATGGTGTCTTTAACATGTTTTGAACGTTTTTCACCTTTTCTAGCAGCCTCTCCGGCATCTACCCATCTTAATTTATATACGAATTTGTTAACATCAAACATCCTGGTACCATCTTGGGTTTCTTCTATGGGAAGATACATCGAATCCATTACTTCCGCGTAATATTCATCGGGGAATTTATTTGTATCAAAAATTAAAGGAACTTTCCAGTTTAAAATTTTTCCGGCATTTTCATCATCAGGGTTACCCAAACTTCCATAAGTATTCATCATGTATTTATTGTAGGCATTTTTTACGGTATCCCCCGTTTTAAACATATATTTACCGATACCTTTTTTTGGTGAAGCTTCCATTTCTTCTGCCAAAGTAGCCAATCTATAACGAATGATAGAGTCCCGAACATAATTAACAAATTCACGGTATTCGGCATTTGTAATTTCGGTTTCATCCATATAAAATGACCTAACCGTTACTGTTTTTGTAGGGGCGTTTATGCTGTAAGCTTTGTCTTCATTTTGCTTACCCATTATAAAAGCGCCTCCGGGAATAAGGCTCATTCCGTAAGGTTTGTAAGGATGCCAAGTATGACCTTTTACTCCTATAACCTCTCCTCTTTGGTAGTTATTTCCACAACTTGACACTAGCAAGACTAGTGCAATAGAAAATGCCATTAATTTTTTCATAGATTTTATCGTTTAATCTTAATCTTTAAAATTTTTTTCAGCTCACAAATATATAAATAATTTTTTAGATACAAATATTTTTTTATTTTTTGTATATGTTTTTAATAAATTTACTTTTAAATTAGTTTATAATATCTATATAAATAACAATACAATTTAATAAAAATTGTGTTTTTTGTTAAAATTTATTTTTTTCAATAATTCTTTTTAGTCTTTTGGATAATACTTTATTTATAGCCATTTTATAATCTTCAAACGAACAAGCAAAAATTTTATTGTCAATTTTTACATCTTTAAATTCTATCCACCATCGTTCGGTTTTAACATCTTTATAAAAAATCAAATCTAACAAGTCTAAATTTACAAAAAATTTTAATAAATTTTCTTCATGAATGTTTTTATTTTGTAAAAAATTATTTTTTCCTTCCAAATAATACCATATAATTTGAGCGGTTAAATTGGCACTTACCGAATTTTTGTCAAAATAAGGGTTCATTTCAAATATGGCAAAAATTTTATTTTTATCAGACAAACCGCTGAATCTTGAAATTTTACATATTTCCATTCCGTTAAAACCATTAGGTCTGCTTATATTTTGTGCAGGAAAATATGAATTTTCGATAACATTAATGTCTATACCGATAAGATGGGCGTCTCTTAATTCAGGCTCAATATCATTTATATTGTTTTTTAGTTCTCCCAAAAAGAAATAGTCAATATATAATTTTTCTAATAATTTTATGTTATCGGAAGGATTATAAAAACTTTGTATTCCCAAGATAGATAAATTATTTATATTAATTTCTTTATCTCCCAATAAATGATTTAAATAATTATTATGTGAAAGTTCATTTGTTTCTTCTTTTATTTGTTCTAGATCTATAACGGAATCAATCA
>JALSNL010000269.1 GCA_026987055.1 Melioribacteraceae bacterium
TTCAAGTCCTGTTCTCGTAGAAAAAAACATAGCTAAGAACATCGCCAATATATGCGGAATTAAAACATAAAGCGGAATGGCTCCTTTAAAACGAATAACAACACTCCGCTTAGGAAATTTCACGGTTTTATTATTTTTATTTAATTCCAAAAAATATTCTAACTTACCTGCCGGCGGTTGATGCGGCAAAAAAGCAGATAGTTTTCCTGACCTATAAACCATTTTCATAGGAGTCCAACTATCATTGGTTTTATAACGTTTGTAATATAAAGTTCCGCTAATATCAGAGTCGTTTGTTTCTATTTTTATTTCTTGATTTCCTTTACCACCATGGCTTCTAAGAAGTTTATAACTAATTTCTTTAGTTCCAATTGATGTTTTACCTTTTACGGGATAGGTTGGGCCTGTTGCTCTTTGGTAATATCCCATAATTACGGTTATTACAAAAGCAACAATCCATAGAATAGTATTTTTTTTCATTATAATAGATTGCGTTGAATGAACAATAACATTTTTGTGATTTAAACATACATTATTATAGATATCGAAATCAACAAGAATTTACAGTAATTCAGGAGGGAATTTAATAACTATTTTTAAAATATAGTTTTAGCCGGATGTTTTAAAAAATATATCATGGTAAATTTTTTAATTATGCGGATCGGGAGATTCCCATCTACAATTTAAATTTCTGTCTGTAAATTACTGGAATTTATTGGTTTTATTGAATAGAAATTAGAAGCATATTTTAGTTATTCATAACCAGGTTAAAATTATTTTGCCGGAAATGTAATAGTTATTGTTGTTCCTTGGGTGGGTTGACTTTGGATATTTAACTCCCCTTTCATGAAGTTAATAAGTTTATTTGCTATCGATAATCCCAATCCGGCACCTTCATATCTTCGTTTGTAACCTTCTTCTCCTACTTGATTAAATAATTCAAGTATCTTTTTTAGTTCTTTTTCTTCTATGCCAATTCCGGTATCACAAATTTTTATTATTATATTGTTTTCTTTTTTACAAGCCGATATAACAATTCTACCATTTTCAATATTGTATTTTACAGCATTAAAAACTACTTCGGTAAGAGCTTTTTCCAACTTTTCTTGATTAGCAATAATAAATAAATTATTATTTTTAATGTTAAATTCAAAAGAGATATTTTTATTATTTCCCTGTTTTATCCATTTGGATTTATTATCTGTAATTACCTCTTTAACATTAACTTCCTCAAACTCCATTTCAAAATTACCTGATTCAAGTAAAGAAACTTCAACAATATTATCTACTAGATTAAGAAGTCTTTTTACTCCGTCTTTCAAATGAGAAGTCATTTCCGTTGATGATTCATAATCTTGAGCTTTTACGTCATCTTCAAGTAGTTCCGAATAGCCGACAATTGCATTTAGCGGAGTTCGGATTTCATGAGACATATTTGCCAGAAAGGATGATTTAAGTTTGTTAAGACTAATTTCTTTATTATAAGCTTCACGTAATTTTTTTTCAATTTCAAGCTGTTCGGTTATATCCGTTAAATTTATTATAAATAATCTTGTATTGTCGTAATGGTCATCTGTATAAGAAACTTTACCAATAAATCGCTTATTTTTTTCAACATCATAATAGTGAAATTTAGCATGTATTCTATTGTCTTGAAGCAAGTTGTTTACAGAGGTTTCTATTAAATCAAAGAGTTGTGGTTTAATAGTTTCTATAAGTTTATTTTCCAGGGTCTGCTCACTAGTTATATAAATATTTTTATAAAAACTATTGTTTGCATTTTCAAAAATAAGTTCGTTATGTTCTTTTCTAACAATTAAGATAGGATCGGAAATATTATTTATTATGGACTTTTGTTTTTGCTCGGATCTTTTTAATAACCTTGCTTGTTTAACTTGTTCGGTTATATCATTTGCTGTTAAAATTAAGCTTGTTGATCTATCGGCAGTATTATTTAATACATTTAATCTTATTTCTTTGTAAAAAACATCTCCATCTTGAGAAATATCCGAAATAACTTTAACCCACTTTCTTTTTTCCCCAATTGCTATATTAAGTTCTTCCAGTTCAATATCGGATAGATATTTTTCCATTGTTGTTGCTAAGGAACAATTATAAAGAGCATCAATACGTTTATTCAAAAACTTTTCAAAAGATGAAGAAACAAATTTAATTATTCCATTATTATCAGCAATTGTTACTCCTACATCAACGGAATCTAAAGCTTGGCTAAACGTATTCAGCTTTTCAGCTATTTTATATCGCTTACTAATTTCTTCAATTTGTAACAAAAAAAATTCTTTTTTATCTAAATACAGTCTTTCCAGTTCCAAATAATAGTTTTCATATTTATCTATATTCAACACATGAAATTCACAACCAAAGTTTCTTAAGTTTTTTTCTATTACTCTTTCTAACAATATTTTAAGGTCGGGTTCCGAATTTAGTTTAAATGCACTTTCCCCTTCTTCAAATCCGTACTGGTTTTTAAGTGTATTATTGACATAAAGTATCACTCCTTCTTTATTCAATAATACAATTGGTTTTGTGTTAGGCAGTTCTTCTAAGGATTCAAATTTTGTAATAATGTCTTGATCAATAGATCCGATATCTGTATAAGTATTTTCTTTCAATTCATTTAGCACCAATTATAGAAAGTCTCTCCAACATAATCGGATTATTTCTCTCTATATTTAGCACATAGTTCTTTATTATTTTATTTTCTTGGTGGGTTGAAATTAAAGTATATATTGCGGTTAATATTGTATTTAGTTCATCGGAGATTTTTTCTTCCAAACTATAATGTAATTTTTTTAATACTTCTTTATTTGTTACCATTAAAGGATAATTAGTTACTTTTTCAAAATCTATTTGAGTAATTCTATTAAATAATTCTTCCAAAGCATCAATTTCCAACGGAGTAATTTTTTCAAAAGTGGTTATTTTTTCTTTCTTTACTTTTATTTGAATTTTATATTCTAATTTTTTCCCATTATTTTCCGTTTTTTTAGAAATTGAAAACTCATGATACGGAGTATTATACAATTCATGAAAATCAATTAAGGTCAAAAATTCAAGATCTCCTTTTTGAAAATTTATTAAGATTTGGTCATTAGAAGGATATTGGACGTTAATTATCCGCCAATTGATTTTAGACAAAAGTCTTGCGAGAGGTGAAAACAGAGCTGAGTCTTTTGATGTATTCTTCTCTTCAGTATGTTGGTGAATTGAGTAAAAACTGCTTTGAGACTTAACACCGCCTTTATATCTCTCATTATGGTTGATATTTAGGATCGGATCTAGCATATTAGTCCTCACCTAATTATCGGAATGTTATTTTAAAAGTTTAATTTTAGTTCTCAAATTTTAAAATACACACCGGATTATGAATATCCGGTGTATATAACAACTAAAAATTAGGAGTTAACGTTTTCCCTTTATGGAAATCGAACATAATTTTAGCAGCTTCTTTAGGATCATCGGTTAATTTGAATATGTCCAAATCCTTTTCACCAATATAACCGCTTTTTAATTGAGTATTTTTAACCCACTGCAACAAAGGTTCCCAAAAATCTTTTCCCATTAAAACTACAGGAACTTTATTTGTTTTGCCGGTTTGAATTAAAGTTAGTACTTCAAAACATTCATCCAAAGTTCCAAAACCTCCCGGCATCATTATATAACCTTGCGCATACTTAAAAAACATTAGTTTTCTTACAAAAAAATATCTGAAACTTAACAATTTATCTTTGTCAATATATTTATTTGCAGATTGCTCAAAAGGAAGCTCTATATTAATTCCACAAGAACTACCGTGTGCTTCTTGTGCGCCTTTATTTGCTGCTTCCATAATTCCGGGTCCGCCGCCGGTTGTAATACCAAATCCCTTTTTCACTAATTCCTTGGCTACATCCACAGCTAATTTATAGTAATGTTCTTCCGGCTTTGTTCTTGCCGAACCAAAAACCAAAACACTCGGTTTAATTGTTGACATTTTTTCAAAACCTTCAACAAATTCACCCATAATTCTAAAAACTCTCCAAATATCCGCTTGCGAACTTTGAAGTTGTTCTGCTATTTCCAAACCATTATTATTGTTTTCTGTCATTTATTAACCTCTAAATCTGAAAAATGAAAAAGAATTATACAATTTTATTTATTATTAACCAATTTTGATTTTTTCAATTCATACTAAACACTTTTGGGCTTAAAGGAATTTGTAAACCTATAATTTATTCTTATATTTTAAATTACAATTGAACATTACAGTTAAAATTACTTATAATGACTCCTACTGAAATAAAAAATTATATACAAAATATTGACGAAATTATTGGCGATATAGAATATGTTCATGAATTCTACAGTGTGCACCTTAAAACCGAAAGAGACATTTTGATTTGGTTTCCACCTTCATATTTTGAATCGAATAAAGAGTATCCGGTTTTATATATGCACGACGGACAAAATCTTTTTGATCCGCATACGTCTTTTACCGGTTATGATTGGAAAGTTGATGAAGTAACCACAAAACTGATTGAAGAAAATTCCGTAAATGAATTTATTATTGTTGCAATTTACAATACAACAGACCGCTTGGACGAGTATAATTATTTTACACAGAAAGGAAAAGCTTACGCCCGTTTTATAATTAAAGAACTAAAACCTTTTATTGACGAAAAATACCGGACAATTCCCAAAGCTTCCGGCACAGGACTAATGGGTTCTTCCATGGGCGGTTTAATTTCGTTTCAGTTGTTTTGGAATTTTCCAAAAATATTTGGCAAAGCCGCTTGTATGTCCAACTCGTTTTGGGTTAATGATAGAGCTGTTTTTAAAATGGTAAATGATGTTGATAGTTTGATTACATTAAAAAATAAGTTGTATATTGATTGTGGAACGGAAGAAAAAGAATTACTTGGGGACTTTTTCAAAATGGTTAAAATTTTAAGTGATAAAGATTTTGAACTGAATAAGAACTTTAAGTTCTTTTTAGATAAAGGCGGACATCATTCGGAAGTCAGCTGGGCAAACCGTTTACATATTCCGTTAAAATTTTTGTTCGATAAAAAATAATTCAATCCCAAAATATTTGCATTGAAATCATTAATTTTTCTAGTTACTCTATAAATATAATTTTCACCTTACAATTAAATCTGCAAATAAAGATATGAAAATTCTACTTAAGCCTGTTTCATTTATTTTTGTATTTCTACTATTAACAAGTTGTTCACTAACCAAATATGTTTTCAAATCAGATTTTAATGATGTATTAAATAAATCTTCTTCAACTTGGACAATAAAAGAATGTAGAGAAATCATTCAACATTATTCCTTATCAACCGGTAAATCAAATATTCTTTCTACAAAAACTGATGTAAAAATTGAAGCATTGCCATTAAACAAAACCGTAGTTTTAGCCTTAGCACGGAAAGAAGCAATTGAAAAAAGATTAAATAATCAAGAATATAAAAATAGATTAAAAGATTTGCTGGAAGCATATACAAGTTTTACAATGGATACTATTTCAATGAAAGTTATTCCCTCCGACAGTAATTTTACCAACGGATATTCTTTTAAACTCTATTTGGAAAACACAACCGATCCGTTTAGACCCATTTTTTTAGATGACGGATATTCTTACTTTTTCTTAGAAAACAAGGAAGGTAAATTTAGTAGAATAATTGAAGTTACCGGATTATATGCGGAGGATTATATTCAACTAGATAGTTACCTGAACGTAGTTGTAACATTTTCACCTTTTGCAACTGACGGGACACGCCTTTTTAAAAATAAAGATTTATCGGAAGCTTATAAACTTGTATTTAACGGATTGCAAGACAAACCAATAACGCTTGAATGGAAATAAATTTGTGATTAAAAATATAAGTATAAAAAGAATAACGGTATCAATATTCCAAGTAAAGTTAACCACTTCCCGCGTCCTTTAATTCCATTTTTGCCTTTAATCATAAATAAACCGGTTACAGCCAATAAAATTAAACTTACGGCAAAAATATCCGCTACCCAAGTCCATATTTTTTTAGGATTATTTAGGTGTAGAAAATTTGATTCTCTTAATAATGTTCGACTTTCAACTTTTTCCAGTATTGCAATTCTTTTTTTCAGATTAACCGATAAAGTTTTTTTATTGAAATAAATATCAATCGTAACAGGACTACTTTTAAATGAACTTTTTATGCTATCCTTAATCTGAAATATTTCTATTATTTTTTTTGGTAAATCTTTTGACGAAGCTTGTAGATTTATACTGCTTGGAATAATTAGCGTATCTTTTGTTATACTGTAATTCGGATTCCAATCATCCGAATGATTAACGGCAATACCCGAAATAGAATAAATAATAGTTAAAGCAAAAGCTATGTATCCAATATCACGATGTAAAATTCTAATTACTTTTCTAACTTTCATTATTTCTCGGATTATCTAAAGACAAGGCTAAAGCAAATATTTTTTTAGTTTAGCCTTGTGTAAAATATCATCTATTTTATTTATTTAATAATAGCACCAATACCTTTTATCTGATAAATTCTTTTTTGAGTACCCTCTATTTCACATTCTTTATCATCTTTTTTTGTCCCCTTTTTCTTCTTTGCTTTAGTAACAAAAGAGTATATTTTACCTTCAACAAGCGCTTTTTTACCTTTTGCTTCCAGAGGGAATACAATTTCACCGTCTCTAACTTTTACTCTAATAGATTCATAATCTTTATCTCCGGCTAAACGAATCCAGCAACCTCGTTTTTCACATACACCAATTACCGTTCCTTCCACTAAAACTCTTTTACCTTCAAATGCAGCAGGATTTTTTAATATCTCCGATATTTTAGTTTTTTCTTTTAATGTAATTTCTTTACCATATTTTTTTCCATCGCTGGCAAAATTTATTATTGTAAAAAGGAAAATTATTGTTAAAACTTTATAGAGAATTTTCATTTTTCAGCTCCCAATTAATTTAAAATATTTACCGGGCAACTTAGTTTTGTTAATAATTAAAAGCAAGAAATTTATTTTATAATTGTCAATAATTATATCCTGTTTAATTTAGTATCAATTTTGAATTGAACTAGACTTTTTAATAACTAAATCTTTAAGAATAATTTTTTTTGTCGCACTTTACTTTCTAATTAAATCTATATAATCAATGATTGTTTTACCTATTAAATGTTTTACGAAATATTTAATTTAAAAAAATTATTGCGTAATTTATCTTTTAATTTTTTTTCATCAATACTAAATTAAAAATCATCTGAATTAGACCATTACAATGAAAAGAAAAGACTTTATTAAATCCATTGGTTTATTAAGCACATTGCCAATTGCTTCGTGCAGCACAATAGTTTCGTCAACAAATAATAATTTAACTTCCGCTAAAATAATTAAACCGCACAGATTAAAAAAAGGTGATACTGTAGGATTGATTTCTCCGGGAAGTTATATAACGAAAGCCCAATTGCAAGAATCCGTTGAAAATCTTGAAAGCATTGGACTTAAAGCATTTTACACAAATACAATCTTACACAAATATGGCTATCTTGCGGGAACTGACAAAGAAAGAGCCGAAGATATTAACCGTATGTTTGCCGATAAAAACATAAAAGGAATTTTTGCAGCTCGCGGCGGTTACGGTTGTTCCAGAATTTTACCAATGCTTGACTATAAAATGATAAAACAAAATCCTAAAGTTATTATCGGTTATAGTGATATTACTGCTTTGCTTTATGGAATTTATTCTCAAACCGGTTTGGTTACTTTCCACGGACCCGTCGGGATTTCTACATTTAATGAATACTCTAACAAACATGTTAAAAACATTTTATTTAATCCGCATAAAACTTATACAATGAAAAATCTTCCGGATGATGAAAATAAAATTAATGTGATTAAAAGCGGAATTGCAAAAGGAAAACTTGTAGGTGGAAATTTATCTATAGTAGTAACAATGGTTGGAACAAAATACGATGTTGACTTAAAAAACAAAATTGTATTTCTTGAAGATGTTGGCGAAGAACCATATCGTATTGATAGAATGCTTACACATTTGTTAGAAGCAACAAACATAAAACAAGCTGCCGGTATAGCTCTTGGTGTTTTCAATAATTGCGAAATCAAAAAAGATGACCCTGAATTTGAAAATTCATTAACACTACAAGAAGTTTTTAAAGACAGATTCGGTAAACTAAACATTCCTGTAATATCCGGTTTATCATTCGGACATATTTCAAACAAATTTACATTACCATTTGGAATAAAAGCAGAACTGAACACAATTGATAAAAGTTTAACTTTATTAGAGAATGCAGTAATATAAAAATTATATTTATCTAAGTTATCGTTTCTAATCTAGAAATTTTGGACTATTATTTTTTAATTTTACTCATAATCTTAAGCTTTATGTCACTATGTTGTAATGAAAAAACACGTGTAAGAGCAAGATTATGATTAAGAACAAAACCAAACAAATACTAAAAAAAATATCATGAGAAAATAAAGTGTACGCAGAAGTTGTATTTCCTTTACCATTTAGAAATTCATTTACTTATTCCATACCGGAAAAATTAGAAGAGCACACTATGCTTGGCGTACGTGTAGTTTGTCCCTTTGGCAAGAGAGTTTTAACCGGTTTTGTAATTAACGTTACCGAAACAACGGAAATAAAAAGCAAAATAAAATCTATACGCGATGTTCTTGACACACAACCGATTTTTAGCGAACAATCATTAGAATTTTACAAATGGATTGCAGATTATTATTTAAGCTCGCTTGGGGAAGCATTAAAAAACTCAGTTCCGTATGGTTTGGAAGTTGAATCGAAAAAGAAAGTAGTTAGCGACAAGGAACTTTGCCTTTCTTTATACGCTAAAGAGAAAAAACCTAACAGCACAAGAGCTAAACTTCTTAAGTTACTTTCGGAAAAGGAAACTTATAAAATCTCTCAACTTCAAAAGTTGGTTAAAAAGAAAAGTATTTATTCAGTATTAAAAACACTGGAGAACCATGGAGCGGTTTCAATTATCAATGAGATTGAAGATACTAAAGTAAAAGTAAAGCGACAAAAATTTGTAACATTAGATAAAGAAATTGATGAAGTATATAATTTACTTCCCGAACTTGAGAGAAAATCATCAAAGCAAGTTGTAATAGTTTTGGAATTACTTGCAGCTAAAGGAAAAGCAATTCAACAAAGTGAATTATTGAAGAAAACGCAAGCCAATCAAAGCTCTATAAATTCTCTGGCTAAAAAAGGAATTGTAAAGATATTCCTTAAAGAAGTTGAACGTGTTTACAGAGAAACTTATTCCGAAGGTCTAAAAGATTTTGAATTAACCGGAAAACAAGTAGAAGTAATAAATGCTGTTGAAAAACATATTAACGAACAATCATTTCACCCATTTCTACTGCACGGTGTAACCGGAAGCGGTAAAACTCAAGTTTATATTGAGCTTACAAAAAAAGCAATAGAGAATAATAAATCCGTCTTAATTCTTGTTCCGGAAATTTCACTTACTCCGCAAATTACTTCACGGTTTTTTAATAGTTTTGGTGAACAAGTTACGGTTATTCACAGCAGAATGTCTTTGGGCGAACGTTATGATGCTTGGCGCGGTGTACTCAGTGGGAAATACAAAATTGTAATTGGTCCACGCTCGGCTTTATTTGCTCCTTTAGAAAATATAGGCTTAATTGTAGTTGACGAAGAACATGACCAAAGTTATAAACAATACGATATGGTTCCAAAATACAACGCCAGAGATTCGGCTGTTTTGCGTGCTAAATTTAGTGAATGTCCTGTAGTTCTTGGTTCCGCAACACCCTCTTTGGAAAGTATGTATAATACAAAGACCGGAAAATTTACTTTACTTGAACTTAAAGAAAGAGTTGATAACGCAAAGTTACCTAAAATACGTTTAATTGATATTACGATTGAAAAAAAACGAAAACACATGGAAGGTGTTTTTTCCAAAACCCTTTTGGAAGAAATTGAAAAAAGAATTAAGAAAAAAGAAGGTGTTATTTTACTTCAAAATAGACGCGGCTTTGCCACACAAGTTTACTGCGAAGATTGCGGTGAAATTGATATGTGTAAAGATTGTTCGGTCTCAATGGTTTATCATATTAACAAAAACGTTATGAAATGCCATTATTGCGGAGCTATAAAACCTGTCCCCAAAGCTTGTACAAATTGCGGTTCCCTATCAATTAAATTTTTCGGAACCGGAACTCAACGCGTTGAAGATGAACTTGAATTTTATTTTCCTAATATCAAAATTGAACGAATTGATTCCGATACAATAAGTAAAAAAGGTAAGCTGGGTTTAATACTTAACAGTTTTAGAAAGGGTGAAATTGATGTTTTGGTAGGCACACAAATTGTTTCCAAAGGAATGGATTTTTCCAATGTTACTTTGGTAGGTGTTATTTCTGCAGAAACATCTTTATGGATGCCGGATTTTAGAGCGGATGAAAGAACTTTCCAGTTATTAACACAAGTTTCCGGTCGCTCCGGAAGAAGTAAAATTGAAGGTGAAGTAATTATTCAAACACAAAACCATAAAAATTTTGTACTGCAAAAAGTTTTAAATAATGATTACGATGGTTTTTACGAAAGTGAAATAATGCTGAGACAGCAAAGCCATTATCCGCCTTTTTCCAGAATTGCTTTAGTAGAAATAAAAGATGAGGATGACCAAAAAGCAAGACTGGCAATAAATGATTTTTATAGGATATTACAAAAATATAGCGATAAAATTATTTTATTACCTCCCAATGAAGCTGTAATTGCTAAAATTAAAGGGATTTACCGATTTCAGATAATGTTAAAAAGTTTAAGAAAAGTTGACCCCAACGGCAGAATTTTGCGTAATGCTTTAAACAATGCTTTTGTTGAATTTAACCGTATTTCAAAATTCAGAGATGTAAAAATTTATTTTGATATTGACCCGCAAAGTGTATTGTAAGTTGTAAAGTTTTACAAGGTTGTTGATGCTTTTGTAAACAGATTACAACATTTATAAGATTTCTTCTAAATTAAATTAAGAACGGTAATTTATTAGCCAAACTTGTAGCAACGATTCAGGAGAATCGTTGCTACAAGTAATTTTAGTTTATAAACGTAATTACATATTTAAGAATTTCAAAAACGGTACACCTTGCGATATAAAAAACATTAGAACACTAAACCCAATCCATAAACCGAAAAACGTAATCAAATATTTAGTTGTATTTTCCGATTTGAACATTTTTGCAAATGCAATACTAACAACAGCATAAAACCAAATAGAAAAAATATCCAACTTATGAGCCAGTAATCCAATTAAAGTATTGTTTTCCATACCTAAAAAAGAACCGACGCTTGTATCAATAAACATTTTATTCATTGCCATGGAAACAATTATCATAACAATAATTTGAATAACAAGAATATAAAAAGGCAATCCGTAAGCAACCATAGCATCCGAATAAGTACCTGTTCCTCCTAAAGTTA
>JALSNL010000270.1 GCA_026987055.1 Melioribacteraceae bacterium
TATTTGGCTTAGGTTTAAGTAGTAACGAAAAACAAAAGACCGATTGGTTACGATTATTGTTGGAGATGTTTGTTTTAGGTTATCTGGCTTATTGGTTCATAATAATTGAAATGGAATGGTTGATGACTCCGCCAAGGGACGAAAGTTGGGCAATTTGTTTTGGCTCTGCTTCTGCTCTTGCTTGGTTTATGTTTCGTAACGGAAAAATTAATGCATTAAGAGTTGCATTGTATTCTGCAATTGGTGCAGGTATTGGTTTTTCGCTTGGGAATTTTTTTCAAACTCTTGGTTCGGTTAGCGGAGTAAATTATAATTGGTGGAACGTAATGGAATTTACCCTTGGTTTTTGTGGCGGAATTGGAATGGCGTATGGTGTTGTTACAAGTAGCTGGACTGAAAAAATAGAGGAGAGTAAAAAGGCAAATTGGAATGCAATGATTGTATTGGTTTTTATTATTCCGGCAATAAATATATTTCAAAGCTTTGAAACTAAAAAGATTATTGAACTTGCAGAGCGATTGTCTATTTCAAATACCTTGCAGTTTGCATACAATACTCAATTAAAAGTATGGCTTATTCTTGTACTCTTTACAATTTTGATTTTATATTTATGGAAGAAACTTACAGATGACTCAAGTAATAAACTTTGGGGAATATTATTGTTTGGTCTGTATTTCTTCCTCTATATAATTTTCGGAAGTATAAGAACAGGATTCTTTTACGCTAAATCTTTTTTAAATAATAGCGTTACTATGTATTGGGTAATTCTGCCGCTTATTTTATTAACCTTATTTTCTAACAAAAATAAATACTTGGAACTTAAAACAACAAAAACAAAATTAGAGACATGGAAATTTTGGAGTTCGGTTGCCGGTGCAGTAATAATATTGGTATTTGTTTTTGCTTTAATATCAGCAAACATACATGATGCTTTGCCGGGAGCACATAATAGATTTTGAAAGATATAGAATGAAGTATTCATGAGATTTTTCTAATAAAGAATAAACAAATGAAAAATAAAATTTTTACAGTCTCAACATTTATTTTGCTGATTATAATTATATCGGTTTTCTTTCATTATTCAATTCACATTGAAGATGCTTTAACACTTGAAAAGGTAAATCAATTTGGAATATCTATCCCTTTCGTTAGAATTTTATTTGAACCGTTTATAGGATTGCTTCTTTTCTTTAATAGAGTTCTTTATACGATAGATGAAATAATTTATACTTTGCATTGGGCAATATTGATATTTCTAATTTACAGCTTAATAAAAATATTTTTATTAAAAAATAAACGAAAAGAATTTATAATCTCTCAAATATTAAATTTCCCTTTATTGATTGGAATATGGTTTACTCTATTTGTAATTATTGTTTTTATTCCTTTGCCGAATAATACAATTGTAAATAATTCCGAAAACTTTGTTCTTGTAACAACCCACTCGCATACAAATTATAGTCATGACGGTTTAACTTCTCAAAAAAGATTATGGGAATGGCATAAACGTAATGGATTTGATGCTTTTTTTATAACGGATCATAACAATCACGATAGAACATTGGATTTTAAAAAATCACAAAGGGAAAACAAAATTCCCATGGAACCTTTGGTAATGTGTGGAGAGGAATTTTCAGGTAGTAATCACATGAGTCTTCTCGGATTAAAAAGAAAATTCAGTACAAAAGGATTTGCCGATTCAACAGTAATAGATTCCGTACGTGCTAACGGTGGTGCCGTTATTGTTAATCATTGGTACGATGGGCAGCATAAAACTTTGGAATATTACAAAAAAATTGGTGTTGACGGATTTGAAATTGAGAATACTGCTACTGACAGATATTATGACAGAAGTATTTATCGGAAAGTAAAAAGTTTTTGCGAAAGTAATAACTTAATAATGAATGGCGGATTGGACTTTCACGGTTACGGAAATGTTTGTTCATTATGGAATGCATTTTATATTCCGGATTGGAAAAATTTATCACCCCAACAAAAAGAAGAATCCATTCTTGAAATTATAAAAAAGCATAAACAAGATAAATTAAAAGTTTTGATGTATAAAGATAGACCGTTTTACAGTTCCAATAATTTGTTCTTTAGTCCGCTTTTTACAATGGTTTATTACTTTAGAACTTTAAATATCTATCAAGTTTTATCGTGGGTATTTTGGATAATATTATTTTTGGTAGTGCAAGATCGAATTAAAAATATTATTTCTTACAATAAATTATTCTCACTAATTGGGGTTCTATGTGGTACCTTTTTATTAGTGCTTGGGTTAAATTATTATATGCAGATTGAAAATATAAAAGGTTTCACAGAGATGTATGATGAGTACAGTACAATCTTATTTTATTCCGGGTCAGCATTATTTTTATATTCTATTATTATCCTTTGGATTAGGATTAAAAAGAGGAATATTAAAGTTAATTAGTAACCCGACGTCTATTAAACGTGATAATTATTTTAATATCTCAAAAGTATATGAAAAACGAACCCCTCCCAACCTCCCCTTTCGCAAAGGGGAGGAGCTTAAAACTCCCTCCCTTTTTGAAAAGGGAGGGTTGGGGTGGGTTAAGAAAAACTATTGGTTTATTATTGCCGGTTTAATAGTAATAAAATTCTAATTAATGAATTAAAGAATTCTATATAGAATGAAAAAGAAAAGTAAGTTAAAAATATTCTTGACAATTATTTCTTTCATAATATTGGTCGCTTATTTTTATATAATTTATCCTATGTGGGGAATGCCATTTAATTCACAAAGACACGGCAAACTTCCACTAACTCCGGCTTGGGCTTTGGAATGTTGGCTTTGGGAAGATGATGTAAATACCGCAGCTTATGTTGATGAGTTGCTTGAAGGATATACCGAACATGATATTCCGGTAAG